>CAXNNF010000158.1:0-4261 GCA_964203455.1 Bacteroidia bacterium | reverse complement strand
ATTAGGCTATGCTTAATGACTATATTTACCGAATCGCAATCCATTAATGAATTAAATGTCTACCATTAAAACTACCTCAAGAGATTTGCAAGTATCCAAACTGGCCGAAAATATTATCGGTTCTGAAATCATTAAGTTGGCCGGAGAGGTCAATGAGAAGATTAAACAAGGTGAGAAAATCTACAATTTAACCATTGGTGATTTTAATCCCAAACATTTTCCCATCCCTGACGAATTAAAGCAGTTCATTGTTGAAGAGTATTTTGCCGATCAAACAAATTACCCTGCAGCCGATGGGATGCTTGAATTGCGAAATGCAGTTTGCCATTTATTGAAAGAGCGCGGTGGATTAGACTTTCAAAATGATGAAGTTTTAATTGCTGGTGGAGCCAGGCCTTTAATTTATTCGCTTTTTAGAGTCCTTGTTAATTCGAACGATAAAGTAATCTTTGCCGTACCATCTTGGAATAATAATCATTATTCCTATTTAAATTTTGCTGAGCCGGTTGTCATTCAGGCAAATCCTGAGAATAACTTCATGCCTAAAGCAGCTGATATTAAACCGTTTATTCAGGATGCTTGTCTTTTAGCATTATGCTCCCCACAAAATCCTACAGGGACAGTTTTTACTAAAGAAGATTTGGAAGAAATATGTGATATGGTTTTGGCCGAAAATGTCCGAAGAGGTCCTGATCAGAAACCCTTATATGTAATGTACGATCAAATTTATTGGCCATTAACGTTTGGTGATATTCAACATTATGATCCAATTAGTTTGCGACCCGAAATGCGCGATTATACCATTTACATAGATGGTATTTCCAAATCATTGGCAGCTACTGGTGTTCGAATCGGATGGAGCATGGGGCCAAAGAAAATCATTGACAAAATGAAAGCCATTTTAACACATATTGGAGCTTGGGCGCCGAAAGCAGAGCAGATGGCATGTGCGAGATATTTGAATGATCTTTCTTCGTTTGATGAATTTTTAACGATTCAAAAAACAAAGATTAGTCAACGATTGAAAGGGTTTTATAACGGGTTTATGCAATTGAAAGCAGATGGTTTTCACGTTGATGCAATTGCACCACAAGCGGCTATTTATCTTACTATTCAATTTAATTTGATTGGAAAGACAACCCTAGATGGAAAAATACTGGAGCAAACTACCGATATTACACGCTACATTCTGGATGAAGGAAAGGTAGCCGTTGTTCCGTTTTATGCCTTTGGTGCTGATAAAAACATTACCTGGTTTCGATTGTCGGTAGGGACTTGGAGTTTGGAAGATGTGAGTGATGCAATTGAAAGTTTACGAAAAGCATTGCAGAAATTAAATTGATTTTTTTGGGTTGTTTTCTGCCAATTATTCATTCAAATTTCTTTGGGTGTTTAAAAAATATATAAATTAAATATCTAATATCTAGTTAGTTGTGTTGCTGCAAGCTTGTTGTTTTTGCAATGTTTGTGTGTTTTCGATTGAATATTTGTACAGAATTTAAGACAAGCAGTGATTTTCATTGCCATTAAATTTTGAAAACAAATAAAAAACAAAAAACATGGAAACATCAAATCAAACAAATCAAACAATGCAAAAAGACGTTTCTTTTACGAAAGAAATTGACGGATTATGGTACGTAGATCAGCCCGATTATATTGAATTGGGCTTCGGATCGAAAGGCAATTTACTAATGGTAGCGGGAGCGGATACACTCCTTGATGCATTATTAAGTCAAACGGAAAATCCCATTATACGTGATGGAGACCAAACCATAACCATAACGATTTCACTTGAAAAAGAAGAGGGTTTTGAGTGTATTGAAAAAGAGTCAGATGGATTTGATTTGGAAACGCTTAAACTATACAATCACCCGGTTGTAGAGAGCGGCGCAAATTACATTTTGAAAAGTAATGGTCATAAATTGTGGCTTTGTCCAACACTGTTATATGTAATTAATCAAAACACTTACCCCAATGAAATTTACTTTAAGTTGTGTAATAATTCGTAATTTATTGATTGGATTTTGAGATTTGCCGAAACACAGATTGGTTAGTGTACATTTGACAATATTCGTTTTTAGATGCTTAAGTACTTTCACTTCTTCATTTTAATTGTTTCATCCATAGCTGGCAAAGCGTTTAATGTGACTTTTCGAGTCAACATGCAAAACGCGCCCAGTTTTTCGCAAGCAGAGGTAAACGCAAGTTTTAACAATTGGTGTGGCAACTGCAATCCAATGACCGATGCAAATGGAGATGGAGTTTGGGAAACAACCATTGCTTTGAATGCAGGATATTACGAATATAAATTTGCAGCCGATGCATGGAACATACAAGAAACATTGTTGGCAGGAACATCCTGTACCAATACTACTGGACAATATACGAATCGTACATTGAATGTAACTGGATCGGTTGTTTTGCCCATTGTATGTTGGGGAGAATGTTCGAATTGCACCTCATTCCCTGTTACATTTCAGGTAAATATGAATGTTGTTCCTGAATTTACAACGCCTTATTTAAGCGGTACGTTTAATAATTGGTGTGGCAACTGCAACGTACTTTCGGATGCAGATGGAGATAATATTTGGTCCACAACCATATTCCTAAATCCGGGTTTCTATGAGTATAAATTCTCAGCCGATAATTGGTCCATTTCTGAAAGCCTGGCTCAGGGAAGTATTTGTACAGTAACGAATTCGGGCTTTACAAACCGATTTATTAATGTTTCGGAACCAACTATTCTCAATGCGTATGTTTGGGGGGCATGCATCATTTCGTGTCCCCCAGAAATACCGATACCCGATCCAAGCATTTCTATAGAATTAGTTTCGGATGTGAATCCCATTTGTTCTGGTGCGGAATTAGTTTTTGTGGCAAATACTTCTAATCTAACCAATAACGCATCGTTTCAATGGAAAATTGACAATGTTAATGTGGGGATTAATAGTCAATTGTTTTCGACAAATGCACTAAGCGATGGACAAATTGTATCGTGTATTATGACAGGTGCAGACTATTGCAATCCAACATCGACGTATACATCCAACCAGATTCCTATTCAAGTTAAACCACTTGTAAGTGCGGGTGTAAGTGTCGAATATTCTCCTGAAAACGAGATAGATCCTTGTTATGGTGATTTGCTTTCATTTAATGCAATAACCACGAATGGTGGACTTAATCCCCAATATCAATGGTTGATAAATGGACAAAATGTTGGAGATAATTCATCGGTTTTTCAATCCCCAGATTTGACAGAAGCATCGGTTATTTCGTGTACGATGATTTCGAACGAACAATGTTTGAGTGAACAATGGAATATGGTTTGGGCTGATGAGTTTTCAGGTTCAATGTACGATACAACCAAATGGATGCCTGAAATTTATTCGAATAACGGAGAATTACAAACTTATACTGATAACGCCGAGAATATTCAAGTAAGTAATGGCCAGTTGCACCTTATTGCCAAAAATGAAGGTGTAAATGCATATTCATCTGGACGCTTAATTACTCGAAATAAATTCAGTTTCAAATACGGTAGGGTAGAAGGTCGAATGAAAGTTCCCCAAACCAGAGGTTCTTTTCCTGCATTTTGGATGTTAGGCGCCAATATCAAAGAGTTAATTTGGCCAGCTTGTGGTGAGATTGATATCATGGAACACATCAATTCGGAAAATAAGTTTTATGGAACCGTGCATTGGGATAATGGCGGACATACTCTACAAGGAAGTAATTTAATTTCCAATGCCGCCTTATATCATACGTTTTCGACAGAATGGGACAGTTCTAGAATTCTTATTTATTTGGATGGAGTTCAATACTATGAACATGTTATTTCTGCATCGAATAGCACCTTGGACGAATTTACTAAACCCTTCTTCTTATTGTTAAATCATGCAGTTGCTGGATGGGCGGATGTGCCTGATAATACAAGTGTTTTTCCAAGTTCCTTCGACATTGATTATGTACGTGTATTTCAGAAAAATAAGAGCAACGGAACTTTGGCATCCAATACAGTAACATCCAACGACTTTACTTTGAATTATGTTGATTGTTTTCCAACATCAATAAATGATTCATTGATAGAAAAGAAATCTCAGAAACATTTTACACTATTTCCCAATCCCAATTCGGGGAATTTTGTTTTAAGAGGTCAGCTTGGAGAAAGTTATGCTATTGTTAACGAATTGGGTCAAGTAGTTAAGGAAATAAATCTTAATCATGCAGAAACAAACGAAATTGCAGGATTGAAAAGTGGAAT
>CAXNNF010000157.1:0-4313 GCA_964203455.1 Bacteroidia bacterium | reverse complement strand
TAGTAAAAGATATTGGTAGCTCATCTCTTGCAGATATTCTTGAAATGTTGTCGGCCGATTTTGAGATTACGCTGATTAATCAAACCAACTATACCCCACAAATGATTCATGAGATTTCCATGTACATAGCAGGAAATTGGTATAGTTTGAAATTAAAACATGACTTGCAAAATGTCAGCTTAGAAGATAAGTTGGATGCAAACATTCTCAGTCAGCATATACTTGCTCCCTTATTCAATATTCAAGATTTACGAAACGATGAACGGATTGGTTTTTTAAGTGGACTGCAAGGTTCGGCTGAACTAAAACGATTGGTAGATAGTGGGAAATTTGCTGTTGCTTTTGGATTATTTCCTGTAAGTATGGAGCAGTTTTTTTCATGCTCAGACCAAGGAAAAATAATGCCACCCAAAACAACTTGGTTCGAACCTAAGTTATTGAATGGACTTGTAATTTACGACATCGGACAACGTTGAAATGGGAAGAATATCAGATAATATTATTGAAATAAATCAGCACATTCCTCAAGGAGTTCAACTTGTAGCGGTTTCTAAAACCAAACCAATTTCCGACATTGAGGAAGCTTATACTATTGGGCAACGTGTTTTTGGTGAAAACAAAGTCCAAGAAATGGAAGATAAATTTCGTGCTCTTCCGAAAGATATCGAATGGCATCTCATTGGCCATTTGCAGTCAAATAAAGTGAAATACATTGCACCATTCGTAGCCATGATTCATGCTGTTGATAGCGAACAATTGTTAAAGATTATTGATAAAGAAGGGGCAAAAAACAATCGGGTAATTGATTGCTTAATTCAGATTCATATTGCACAAGAAGATACTAAGTTCGGATTTTCGGAGAAGGAGGCGGAAGATTTCTTTCAATCGAACAACTGGATGCAATACAATCATGTTCGCATTCGCGGATTAATGGGAATGGCAACTTTTACCGATGATAATCAACAAATACGTTTGGAGTTTAAATCATTAAAACGTTTGTTCGATTCGATTAAAACTACTTCTATGAGTGAAGTCGATTCATTCAACCAATTATCGATGGGAATGAGCGGCGATTTCCAAATTGGCATCGAAGAAGGAAGTACACTCGTTCGAGTTGGAAGCGCAATTTTTGGGGATAGGCACTAAGGTGTTATTATCAATTTCTTTACAAGAACCTTTTCTTTTATTATCATCGAAACATAGTATGTTCCTATTGCGATGTTATTTGGAATTTCAACAATTCCATCGGAAGTCAACCCTTGAATAAAAGTTCTTCCAGTCAAATCGTAAACTTTGAATGATATTTCGTTTTGCAGTCCGCTAATTCTAAATTGACTTGAACAAGGATTCGGATAAATCTCAAGATTAGATTCAATTGCTTGTTCTATTCCAACGGAATTGGGTGTGTTAAAATCTCCAGGTGTAATTGAACCACCTATTGGAAAATTGGAACTAATTTCTAACGGATCGAAATTGGTGCTTCCAGATAAATCGCCATTATACCATGCAGGTTTAGAAAAGGGAGTGGTGTTTCCGAAAAATCTAACTGCGGCGTCGGGTGTTCCTGCCGATTGTGTTAGAACAACTCCACCATATATCAATTCTGTTAAATCGCCATTGTTCCAACCAACCGCATCTTGCAAGATTGCTCCCAAAGGAAGGTCAAGAGTGCCCTCGTTATTTGTATCATAATCGGCATTATTAACAATGGGTGTTGGACTGAAAATTACGGCAAATGTTGTATTGCCATTTTCAAGAACGCCTCCTGGAATTCCAAAATTCAAGGTATCTATAAAAGTTGTAGCAGCAGGAACATTTGCGAAACCTAAAGATGTAGCTATGAAAAGGAGCCCATTCGAACCGAGTGTAATATTATTTAGAGGGATAACCAAATCGCAGTTACCCGCTGAAGCAGAATCTCCTTCAAAAACGCAGACATATATATTGTTTATAGTAATCCCAGGATTACCAACCAATTCAATAAATTCAAACGGTTCGTCAGCCCCTGGAGGATTTACTACAATTTCGTTCAATAATAATTGAGCTTGAGAATCGGATCCTAGTAATAAGAAGGAAAGTAGAAAGCAGAAAGCAGGTATTCGGTATGTTAAATTCATCGGTAAAGTGTAATAATGCCTTTGGCAGTTTCGAAATAATCTTTCTTTTGGTAATAGTTGAGCACATAAAAATAAACCCCATCGGGCAAATTAATTCCTTTAAATGTTCCATCCCATTGAAAGTCGATGTTGTCTGATTGGTAAATTTCTTGGCCCCAACTATCAAAAATCAAAACGTTACCCCCAAGCACAGTTTCGGAATGCGAACATTGAAAAACATCGTTCAGCAAATCGCCATTGGGAGTGAAAGACGATGGAACATACATGGTTTGAGGAATGACCTCTTTCAAAAGAAAATGCGCAGTTAGTGTATCGCTGGTGTCAATAATACATCCGTTCAGTGTACTGGCAGAATCGAAGGCTAAAGAAAGTTCATTGAGCGACCAATGACTGAAAAGATAAGCTTCGTTTGGCAATACATCGGAAGTGACATTCGTATTTGGAAAATACTCGATTGACTCAGGGTAATTTTGAATCCATGTCCCATCAATATTCACAAGTCCAGATTCTTGAGGGTCAACCATTACTGTTAAAAACCAGGTTTGAATTGGTTTAAAATGAACGATTATCGTGTCGGTAGTATCGGTTAAAAAGGATGTATTTATCGAAATTGAATCGGGCGAGAAGCTATGATAATTTGTTTCATACCATACAAATTCATAGTTAGTCGCTGGAGTTGCTGAAAGACTAATTGGAAAATCTTCGTTATAAGTTGCGGTAAAAGGATAAGAAGCCGGACCAATACCATTGATTGAAACGGTGCCCGAACCAGCAGGTTCAATGATGAATGTTAATTGATGGGTTTCAATCAATCGGAAATGCGCAATGATAGTATCGCTTGCTCCAATCATAAAACTGTTTAATGAAACAATTGTATCGGAGTTGAGGTTATTATGATGAATCTCCCAATACAGAAATTCATAATTTGCTGCAGGCGTTGCAATAATATCACCTTCAACATCGCCAAAATAACTTCCAGTCCAAGGATAGCTTGTAATATCAAGTTCATTGAATTTAACTGTCCCGCTGTTTGCAGGACTCACATCAAATGTCAAATCGTAAGGTCCACTAACATCATAGCAATTAACAACACCTTGGTTTTCAATATAATCGCAGCGACCGTTTATTTGATTTCGAAGAAAATCC
Source organism: Bacteroidia bacterium (assembly GCA_964203455.1). Classification (GTDB taxonomy): domain Bacteria; phylum Bacteroidota; class Bacteroidia; order M30B66; family M30B66; genus CALQRR01. The sequence goes on along the minus strand of CAXNNF010000157.1, from coordinate 1,050 downwards.
AAATTGCTCTGCCATTCGACGTAAGTTCCACCCCAACGAGCAATTTGAGCAGGCATTTCAGGAGCAATATGGTTGGCGATACTATCGAGATGTGGTATAGCAACATCGCAATGCAGATACGTATTAATCATTTCAGCGTATCTGTTTACAAAACGTTGCTTAAAGTCTGTGTTGTCCATTAAACGACCAAAAACATTCAAGTGGCCCATTTCAGCATCCGCATTGACAAATTCACTGTTATTATCCAAATCACATGGATCAGCTGTGAAGCCCATGTCGTCCCAACCAGAAAAGTTTTGCCCAAGATTAAATGTATTATCCATGTCCCAAAGGGCGTATTTCCATTTTACGTCTGGATTTCCGCGACCTCGCCACCACATCGTATTCCAACTAATCCAATCGCTATTTACACTCCATGTATTGATAATCATATAATCAATTGCAGAAGCGATGTCCAATCTAGAAGCTACGGCATTGTAATTAGCTTGAACGGACAAATCATTGGCCATGATATAAGCATACAAGTCGTTCCAATCGCTGGCAGATCCATAACGAACATTCAGCCACCCCCAAAAAGATAAAAAATCGAGGTCTTCTTCTTCCTGTCCCCAGTAGTAGTTAGTATAGTCGGGGTCATTTACTTTTTCACGTACTTCATAAACTCCCCAATATTCACCATTTATATAAATAACGCAATGATCAGTGGCGCGGTAATCGACATGCATTCCTGCTTTTTCAGCAAGCGACTGAACGAAAGCATCACGTAAGTGGCAACTTGGATTTGGCGCACCGCTAAAGGGATAATTGTCAGAAGCTCCTGCTTTGAACATGATGCGCTGAAATTCTTGTCGAGGCTTGGTAGGGAAAATCTGGTATTCAATCTTATCGTCATAACCATACTGATCACGAACAACAAAGTCAACTCCTTTTTGAGGATAAGCCCAACTATCATTGCCGTGAGGATCGGCTTCTCCATAAGATTCCCATTGTAAAACTCCCGCCTGATTGAAATATTCTATACCAGTTTTAATTTCTGGAGAGCTATTATTG
>CAXNNF010000156.1:0-4313 GCA_964203455.1 Bacteroidia bacterium | reverse complement strand
AACTAATGCACCAGTTTGATTGAAAACTTGGTATGTAGCATTTGTAGTTGTTTGTCCAAAGTTGAAACGAAGAACATCAGAAACTGGATTCGGATAAATTCCAATTGTAGAATTATTGATATTGTCTAATCCTAAAGTTAACGGTACTAAAACAGCATCAATTACGTGAACAACACCATTCGTAGCTTCGATATCTGCTACAATTACTGTTGCATTGTCAATTGAAACAGTACCACCAGCGATTGTAACTAAAACATTATCACCAAAAAGTGTAGTAACTTGTTGACCATTTGATAAATCACCTGAAAATGCCGCTGCTCCGACAACATGGTGCAATAACACATCAGTAAGTAATCCATTAGGATCTGCTAATAAAGCATTCAAAGTTGCCGTTGGTACAGCTGCAAAAGCAGCATCCGTTGGAGCGAAAACTGTAAATGGCCCTGTTCCAGAAAGTGTTCCAGCTAAACCTGCAGCTATTACAGCTGTTTCTAGAGTAGTATGTTCTGGGCTGTTAACAATGATGTCAACAACAGTTCCATTGCTCACAACAGCTTCAGGAATAAGTACAGCATTAATTACGTGAACAACTCCATTTGTTGCAATAATGTCAGCAAAAGTAACTTGAGCATTGTTGATGAAAACGTTTCCATTATCGATTGTTACCGTAACATCTTGCCCTTGAATGGTCATAATCATTTGACCATTGCTCAAATCTGAAGATAAAGCAGTTCCAGCAACAGCATGATACGTTAAGATATTTGTTAGAGCGGGAATATCAGCCAATAAAGCGGCAACAGTTCCAGCAGGTAGTGCAGCAAAAGCAGCATCTGTTGGAGCAAATACTGTGAATGGACCAGTTCCAGATAATGTTCCTGCAAGACCAGCTGCGATAACAGCAGCTTCTAGTGTATTGTGATCAGCACTATTTACAATGATGTCTACTACTGTTCCGTTTGAAACTGCTGCAGGTATTAAAACTGCATCAATTACATGAACAACACCATTCGTAGCAACAATATCAGCTACAGTTACTTGAGCGTCATTTATGAAAACGTTTCCATTATTAAAAGTAACAGTTACATCTTGGCCTTGAATAGTCATAATCATTTGTCCGTTATTCAATCCTGCAGAAAAAGCAGAACCTGCAACAGCATGATATGTTAAGATGTTTGTTAAAGCAGGAATGTCAGCTAACAAAGCTTCAACAGTTCCAGAAGGTAAAGCCTCAAATGCAGCATCTGTTGGAGCGAAAATCGTAAATGGACCAGTTCCAGACAATGTTCCAGCAAGACCAGCTGCAATTACAGCTGCTTCAAGAGTGGTATGATCAGGGCTGTTAACAATAACATCAACCACTGTTCCTGTTGGAGGAAGTAAAACAGCATCAATTACGTGAACAACACCATTTGTAGCAATGATATCAGCTACAGTAACTTGTGCGTTATTGATAAAAACATTACCATTATTAATTGTAACGGTAATCTTCTGACCTTGAAGGGTTGTAACCATTTGTCCGTTGGTCAAACTTGTAGATAAAGCTGTTCCAGCTACACCATGATATGTTAAAATGTTTGTTAGAGCAGGGATGTCAGCTAATAGAGCAGCAACTGTTCCTGCAGGTAAAGCTGCGAAAGCTGCATCTGTTGGTGCAAAAACTGTGAATGGTCCTGGACCAGATAATGTGCCTTGAAGGTTTGCTGCAATTACAGCTGCTTCTAATGTGTTGTGATCTGGGCTTTGAACGATAATGTCAACGACGGTTTGTGCATTGACAGCTAAAGTCATAAAGGAAGCTGTTAGTAGTGTAAAAATTTTTTTCATGAGTTTGATTTTGTTTAATTGGTTTAACATTGCGTCCTTAAACATCATGAGATAAATAATGTTTACTAATGGTGACATAATGTTAAACAAAACTGGAGTCATTGGGCTTAGTTAATTGAAAATCAATAGAATAAAATTATATTTTTTATACGATGGAATTACAACAACACGAAATCCTCATTCGCACGTATTCAGGTTTGGAAGAAGTACTTGAATCGGAAGTGCGTAATTTAGGAGGAGCCGATGTAGAAAGAATGGTTAGAGCTGTTAGCTGCAAAGGAGACCAAGGCTTTTTATATAAGTTAAATCTTGCATTAAGGACAGGATTAAGAGTTCTTAAACCAATACATAAGTTTAGTTTTAAATCGAATGACGATTTCTATAAAGCTATTTTCGATATCGATTGGAATGTGTATTTTGATGTTGATAAAACAATGATTATTGATTCCTTGCTATTTAGTGAGATGTTTACAAATAGCATGTTTGTTAGTCAATTAGCTAAAGATGCTATTGCAGATCGTTTTCGTAAAGAAGTTGGCCGCCGTCCATTTATTGATTCCAAAGAACCTAACATATATATAAGTGTTTATGTGCGCGATCAGGATGTAACTATTTATTTGGATAGTTCAGGATCGAGTTTACATCGTCGTGGTTACAGAAAAGAGCAAGTGAAAGCTCCATTGAGTGAAGTGATGGCTGCAGGAATATTATTGATGAGTAATTGGTCGCACCATTTTCCCTTGGTTGATCCAATGTGTGGTTCTGGAACTTTTTCTATTGAAGCGGCATTAATAGCGAACAATATTCCTCCGGGTATTTTCCGTCCTGGATTTGCCTTTGAACATTGGAGAGATTTTGACCAAGAACTTTTTGATACTATTTTGGAAAGCTTGAATAAGAAAATAACCGAATTTCCTGTTTCAATAAAAGCAAGCGACAGAAGTTTTGCTGCGGTTGAATTGGCACGTGAAAATGCACGTGAAGCCGGTGTTGAAGCGGATATTCAATTTGAGAATTTGCCATTCGAAAAACACGTCAATCCGGGGAAACGCTCGTTCTTGTTTTTAAATCCACCTTATGGAGAACGCATGCAGCCAGAAGATATTGATGCACTTTACGGCATGATTGGTAGTACGCTAAAACATACGTATGGTGGTTCGGAAGCATGGGTTTTTACTTCAAACCAAGATGCATTGAATAAAATAGGTCTTCGTCCATCACGCAAAATCAAGTTGTTTAATGGTCCACTTGAGTGCCGCTTAGTTCGCTATGAAATGTATGACGGCAGTAAAAAGGCAAGTAAAAACCAAGCAGTCTGATTTTAAATTTTGTGGTTACGACTTAATTTTAGATTAATTGATTTTTTATTGAATGCTTTAAAATATCACCGAAACAAGTAGTATTTTTATAATACAAGTTGTTGTGAAAATTATTTTTCTCCTAAATGGATGGATTGAATTGATTTAATTCCCAATAAATGAATGGATTAAATTAAATTATTGGTGATAGATATTTTTTTTAATTTGCTTGCAGAAGCTTTAAAGGTTTCTTGTATTTTTATCGAATCAACAATTTATTTTAATGAAAACAGGTACTATTAAATTCTTTAACGCAACCAAAGGTTTCGGTTTCGTTAAAGTGGACAATTCCGACCAAGAGGTTTTTGTTCATGTAACAGGTCTAATTGATCAAATCAATGAAGGAGACAATGTTTCTTTCGATGTAATCGAAGGCCGCAAAGGTTTGAATGCAATCAACGTGAAAAAGATCTAATCTGATATCATACTTGAACATCATTGCCTTTAAAACCTCCGCTCAAGAGCGGAGGTTTTTTTTTATTCGGAAATAAAATCTTCTTGTAAACATTACGTTAGTTGTTTCAATCAATTCTCTTTATTTGCATAAATCATAAGCTAAACATGAATATTAAATTCCTTTCTCTATTTGCATTTTCTTTTTTCTCTTTGTCCGTTCTAGCCCAACGAAATGCGAATAAAGAAACCGAAAAGCTCGATTATCTCTTGTATTATCTGAACAATAATTACGTTGATACGGTGAGCTCGCATCAAATCGTAGAGGAAGGAATTCGGGCCATGTTAAAAGAACTCGATCCGCATTCAGTTTATATTTCCAAAGAAGAGCTCAAAGAAATGGAAGAGCCGCTCGTTGGGAATTTTGATGGAGTTGGAATACAATTCAATATTTTAGAAGATACCATTGTTGTGGTGAATACCATCGTTGGCGGCCCTTCCGAAAAATTGGGGATCCTCGCCGGAGATAAAATCGTGAAAATAGAAAGTGAGAATATGGCTGGTATCAAAATAAAAAACAAAGATGTAATTAGCCGTCTCCGCGGAACAAGAGGTACTGTTGTTAAAGTGAGTATTTTTAGAAAAGGAGTGAAAAATCTGATTGAATACAGCATCACGCGTGATAAAATCCCGCTTACAAGTATCGATGCTACTTACATGGCAGATCCGGAAACGGGT
>CAXNNF010000155.1:0-4323 GCA_964203455.1 Bacteroidia bacterium | reverse complement strand
GGCTTCTGCCTCCGAAATTGTGAGTGGTTCCATTCAAGATTTGGATCGCGGAGTGGTTATCGGGCAACGTAGTTTTGGCAAAGGGCTTGTTCAAACTTCGCGGCCTTTGTCGTACAACACACAATTGAAAATTACAACCTCAAAGTATTATATCCCAAGTGGTCGGTGCATTCAGGCAAAAGATTACACGCACCGCAATGAAGATGGCAGTGTGGGAACTGTTCCCGATTCCATGATAAAAGAATTTTCGACACGCGCAGGCAGAAAAGTATACGATGGCGGCGGTGTTATTCCCGATGTGAGTTTGCCTATTAAAGAATACACGCCTATCTCAAGAAGTATTATGAGTAATAGTATCATCTTCGATTTTGCAACACGCTATCGAATGAAACATCCCGAAATTTCTGCAGCTAAATCTTTCAATATAACACCCGAACTCTTCAATGAATTCAGTGAGTTTATTGCCACTAAAGAATATAGTTACAAAACAGAAAGCGAGGAATTACTCGCCGAGTGGCAAAAAGTGGCTGAACGGGAGAAATATTTCGAAGCCGCTAAATCGGAATTTGAGCAGTTAAAACAAAAAATTGAACACGATAAAAAAGCAGACATCGACAAGTCGAAAGACCAACTCAGCGAATTACTTGTGGACGAAATTGCTAGCCGTTACTATTTCCAAAAAGGCCGCATTGAATCCTCGTTTGGGTATGATGTAGAATTGAAAAAAGCCGTTGAAATTCTCAAGGATAAAACATTTTACAAAGATATTTTGAGTGGTAAATATGTGGAAGAAGTAAAGAAGAAAGGGAAGTAATTGAATTAATAATCCGAACGACAAACCTCGGTTAATGCGCGAAGGAAAAGCTTATATTCAAAGTGTTACAGAAGAATTCTGGAAGTATTAGTTATTGATTAATTCTAACAAACGGTTATCATTAGGTGAAATAGCGGGACCAAAATACCCAAGTAATTCGCCTGTTTCACTGAGTAAATATTTACTAAAGTTCCAAACAGGCTCTTGATCATTCCAGCCATTTTTGGCAGGATTACTCAACCATTCAAAAATCAAATTTTGATTCTCCTTCTTTATTACCACCGACTTTTTGGCAATAGGGAATGTAACGCCAAAATTTACTTGACAAAAAGTCAAAATGCTCGAATCTTCTCCTTTTTCCTGTTCCAAGAAATCATTCGCCGGAAATCCAAGAATTACTAGGGATTCTTTATAAAGATTTTGAATACGTTGAAGTTCTTCAAACTGTCCCGTATATCCGCAATCGGAAGCCGTATTAACAAGCAGCACTTTCTTGCCTTTTAATTCATTAAGCTGCAATAAATCACCATTCGAAAGATCGATTTGCAAACTTCCTGACTGAATAATTGACTGAACTGCCTTGGGTTTCAATAGGACTTTTCCCTTTTCTCCCTTCTGAGAAAACTTCATGATAGTCGGATAAAGACGCTTAAGTAATCTTTGTTTTAAAGTCATTGCTTGTTGAGATTAAATTAATGCAGCACTACTTTCAATATAACTGGCTGATGGTCGCTATATCGGAACTGCATGTCCATTCCACGAACGCTTAACACTTCAATTCCTGGGGAACTCACAAAATAATCGATGAGTGTTGTATACGTAATATCGGGATTGTATGGGGTATCATCGCTGCGGTTTGTAGCAAGTGTTGAATCATAACTAATTGTGAAATTTGCGGGAAGCATTTCTTTGGTTATGGATTGTGGAGTGTAACCCGGAGCAATGGAATTGCTAAAATGTTTTGCATCAAAACCAGGAGGTACCTGATTCCAGTCGCCACCAATAATTACTTTATTTCCTTTGGCGACTTCCGCATCATAACGTTTTTTGATGAATGCCATTTCTATTTTCTTTATTTCACCAGTTTCGTCGTACGCTGTGTTGTGCGTATTCACCAAAATCAATTCTTTGCCATTAGCGAGTGGGTAACGCATCTCTAAAGCACAACGATCGAGCATGTATAATTTGGTTGGCCAATCGAATCCACCCGGGAATTGCACGCGTGATGAATTGGCTGGTTTTATTTTGCTGTATGTTACCAATCCTCCATAAGTTTTTCCATAAGGAGTATAGGGAATTCCAAAGGGAACAGGAACAAATTTAACGTCGTAATTCAATCCAAAACTCCAAGAATACCCGGGGATTTCTTTCGCAATAATTGGAATTTGGTCAATAAAATAACTGCGTTTGCTATTCCGGTCAACTTCTTGAATCATCATCACATCGATGCTATCTTTCATACTTCCCATAAATAGAGAAACCGCCTTGAGGTATTTAGCGGTAAGTGAATCGGAAGCCCGAACCGATTTTCCTCCATCGTTAAAAAAATCCATTTCGACACCAAGACCACAATATCCTATATTCCATATCATCAACGACAAGGTATCGGGAATCGAATTTAAGGAAGGTACTCCTTCTATTTCTTGACTACTAACACTTTCTGGCTCGGGCTGAAAGTCAGAAAACGTAGAAAAAGCGAGAAGTCCAATAAACAAAAGGGCAATGATTAGGATCGTGCCGAGAAAAAATTTTAGTAAAAATCGAATCATATCAAGGAATAAAACCTAAACAAGAAAACAAGAAATCGAATACTGAAAGGAATGCTGAAAGGTATTTCATAATTATGGTAATTCATAAAAGAACATTTCTATTTTTACAATTCAATATTTTAAATGCAGCACGCTAATTTTAATTGGAGAACCGGTTCTGAACAACTGAAGTTATTTGGGCAGGTTTGGACGCCCCTCGAAGAACCCATTGCTGTTATAGCGCTTGTTCACGGCATGGGCGAACACAGTGGCAGGTACCGAAAATTGGCCGAATTTTTCACTTCCAATAACTTCGCAGTTATAACCTTCGACCAACGTGGTCATGGAAAATCGGATGGAAAAAGAGGGCACATTACCCATTTTAATCAGCTGCTCGAAGGCATTGAAGAATTGGTAGATCGCGCCAATCTTCAGTTCAAATTCAAGCCAATATTCCTCTACGGGCACAGTATGGGTGGAAATGTTGCTTTAAATTACGCCCTTAAAAAACCAAGTACCATTAAAGGAGTAATTGCAACAGGGTCTTGGTTAAGATTGGCATTTGATCCTCCAGCAATTCAATTAAAGCTGGCAAATATTATGCGAAATCTATATCCTGGATTTTCGCAATCTTCTAAACTCAAGGTAGAATATCTTTCGCACGACGAATCGGTTGTTGCGGCATATAAAAAAGACAAGTACGTTCACGACCGAATCACTGCCTCCTTTTTCACGAATTTATACTCATCGGGTTTTTATGCATTGCAGCATGCAAACGAACTGAAAATTCCTGCGTTGATTATGCATGGCGAGGATGACAAAATAACATCCGAACCCGCATCAGCAGAATTTGCGAAGCGTTCTTCCTTAATGAGCGAATACAAATCCTGGCCAGATATGTACCACGAGATTCATAATGAACCAGATAATGAGTCTGTTTATGCTTACTCATTGAATTGGATTCTTCGTAAATTGAATAAATGATAGATACGAATTCCCGGATTCCCAAACACACCTTATTGCTCATTGTTGTTGCCGCTTTGGGCTATTTTGTAGATATCTATGATTTGATATTATTCAATGTCGTTAAAAAAGAAAGCTTGCTTGCACTTGGAATTTCAAATCCTACTGAAATTAAGGAAACAAGCGTTTTCTTGTTCAATTGGCAAATGGGTGGAATGCTTCTCGGGGGGATTTTATGGGGGATTTTAGGTGATAAAAAAGGTCGCTTGAAAGTCTTGTTCGGTTCCATTTTATTATACTCTGTTGCCAATGTATTGAATGCATTTGTGACCGATATTCCATCTTATGCCGCCATTCGATTTATTGCAGGAATTGGTTTAGCCGGCGAATTAGGTGCCGGAATTACCTTGGTTTCGGAAGTAATGAGCAAAGAAAACAGAGGCTATGGAACCATGATTATTGTAACGTTCGGAGCCCTAGGTGCGGTTCTTGCGGCATTTGTTGGCGGCGATGGCGTTGTCATTCGTGATTTAATTTCCTCCTTAACCGGATTGCATATCATGAATTGGCAAGTGGCCTATATTGTTGGTGGCGTATTAGGCCTCCTGCTTCTATTATTACGAATCGGATCTTTGGAGTCGGGAATGTATATGAAGATGCATGACGATTCAATGGGGCGAGGGCAGTTCATGAAACTATTTTCAAATAAAGAAACATCCATCAAATACATGCATTGTATCATCATGGGTTTACCCGTTTGGTTTGCCGCCGGAGTTCTATTTGCCATGGCCGAAGACT
>CAXNNF010000154.1:0-4355 GCA_964203455.1 Bacteroidia bacterium | reverse complement strand
CTTGTGTGCAAAAGTGTGTTTCCTACTCTGGGAACCATTGCATCAATCTGGTTACGATTGGGGTATTTCAAATGCATGTAGCGTTCTTCATAATAGGAATTGCTTCCTTCATCCATCCAGGGATAATCACGTTCGTTGCTACCTAAAATTCCATAAAACCAATTGTGTCCAACTTCGTGTGCAATCACTTCATCGAGTGCAATTGGATCTCCTTGTGATGCAATAATAGTGATTGTTGGATATTCCATTCCTGCACCAGCACTCAAAGCTCCATCAACGGCTTTGCAGACTTTGTAAGGATAATCGCCCAGCCATTTCGAATAATTGTAAACCGCATCGTTCACATATTGTGGAGCAGCAAACCAATCATTAGCATCTTTATCGGCGAAATAGCAATATGTTTCAACGGTTCTTCCACTTTTCGGTAAAACCACTTCGCTTTTTAAAATATGGTAGTTTTTATCGGCAAACCATGCAAAATCGTGTACATCCGAAAGTGTGTAGGTTACAGTTTTTAAAGTTGTGGAAGAAGCAGGAGATGGTAAATAAAATCCAAATTTAAGTGGTGCTTCTTTCTTTAAAGAATCGGTTTTTACACAATTTACATCGATGCGTTTTTGCTCATCTGGATTCGCTTCCATATCGCCACTTGCTGCAATCACGTAGTTTTCGGGTATGGTAATGGACACCTTGAACGTTCCGAATTCGGAATAGAATTCACCTTGATTTAAATATGGGAAAGCATGCCATCCTTTAGCATCATACACTGCTGGTTTGGGATACCACTGACACAGCTGATATTGCTGTCCGGAATGTCCCAAACGTGAGAATTTGCTTGATGGAATTTTGACCCGAAATGGTGTGCTAATAGTAATTTCAGCTCCTGGTGCCAAAGGTTTTTGCAAAATGATTTTTCCAATGTCGATGTTGTTTTTATCCTCAACAAAGGAAACCGAAGCTCCATCCACTTGGAAGTTGAAATTATCTATAAATCCCCGCTCATTTTCATTGGCAAATTGAAACTTCGTAGAGCCATTTAAAAGTTCCTGTTTAGCAAAAGCCGTTTCGTTGTTTTTATAGCCATTGGGCCAAAGGTGAAACCAAATTTCGTTTAAAGTGTCTGGCGAATGGTTGATATATCGAATACGTTCATCGGCCTGAAGCATGTGATTTACATCATCAAGTGCAACGTTTATGGTATAATGAACTTCTTGCTGAAAATAAGCTTGCTTGGGTTTGGATGGATTCCTGATTTGATCGGTTTGAGCAAATGCGAAATTTGAAAAAAATGCGATGGAGCAGATTACATAATTTCTCATCGATGAACTTAATTTAAAAGTTTATGAACAGCGTTATCTAAATCAGCACCACGAAGTCCTTTGCCAACAATTTTCCCTTCTTTATCTATTAAAATAGTAAATGGAATTCCAGTAATACCAAATTGTTTTACAACCGAAGAATTCCACCCACCTAAATCGCTGACATGACTCGGCCAAGTTAAACCATCTGTTTGAATGGCTTTTTCCCAAGCGGCTTTGTCTTTATCGAGGGAAATACTATAAATATCAAAACCTTTCGACTTCATTTCTTCATACAATTTAACCACATTTGGATTTTCTTTGCGACATGGTCCGCACCAACTCGCCCAAAAGTCAATCAAAACCACTTTGCCTTTCAATGATGATAAAGCGATTGGATTTCCTGTTGGGGATGTTAAATTAATTTCCGGCATAGGCATTCCAATGGCCGTAGAACGCATTTGATCAACACGTCCAATAAATGATTGGGCAAAACTCGATTTCGGGTAATTCTTCTTTAAGTTGTTCGCTAAAAGATCATAAGCTTTAAAATCTTGATCTGGATCTAAAAATTCGGCTGCCGTGATTGGTGCTAATTTATCTGGATTTTGCGTGATGAAATTTCGAATTTTTTCAATTTGTATATTGACAAAAACATTGAATCCTTGTTCAATCGATGCTTGAAGGGACATCCGTTCTTCTTGAGGTGCAGCATTTAGAATTTGCATCAAAGAATCGCGGTGCGAATCAATACCTAATTTTACCGCTTTAATTTCAAGTGTTAATTTTCCTTCATCACTACCTTCTAAGGTGTATTTTTCTTGTAATGAAGGTTTTTCGTTAATGTATTGAACCGATTCTTTGGGATCGAGAATAACAAAAACAACATTGCTTTCTCCAACACGTAAACGGTAAAAATCTTTTTCAGGGACTACTTTTTTGAAAGAGAATTCTCCTTTGTCATTTGTTTTTACAGAATCAATTTTAACAATGTTTGCTCCTTGCAATTGCTCAAGATAAACCCAAGTGTCTTTGTATTGGGATATTTTTCCATGCAATTGAGACTTAGAATCTGTGCTGCTACAAGCTGCAATACTGAATAATAGAAGGACGAGAAGACTGCTAATTTTACGCATAGTGTTTTGGTTTTTTATGCTTTGTCGAGTGCATCTCGAACCAGCTGGTTTGCTTTTTTGGGATCTGCTTTTCCTTGAGAAAGTTTCATTACTTCACCCATAAAAAGACCTACTAATCCCGTTTTTCCACTTTTGTATTCGGTTACTTTGTCTGGGAAACGCGCTATTGCTTGTTCAATCCAGGTGTTCATGCTATCGGAATTATCTTCTTGAATCCAATTATTTTTCTCTGCGATCTCGAGCGGATTAGCTTCGGGATTTTCACATAGATTAGGGAAAAGTTTTTGGCTTGCTGCAGAAAAATTCATTTTACCTGAATCAATCAAAGCAATGATTTCGGCAATTGTAATCGCTTTTAAAGGAAACTGATGCATTTCCAAAGCACGTTCATTGAGGTACGATTTTACCGGACCATTCATCCAATTTGCCGCTGCTTTGTAATTGCTTGTATGGGAAGTTAATTCCGAAAAATACAAGGCTGTGGGTTTGCTATCCGTTAAAATTCCTGCATCGTATTCGGAAAGACCGAAATCGCCTGTAAATTGAGCGTGTAAGGCTTCGGGCAGGGGAGGCATTACGGCATTAATTTTACTGATATAATTTTCTGTTACGATAAACGGACTCAAATCGGGTTCAGGGAAATAGCGGTAATCGTTCGCTTTTTCTTTGCTACGAAGTGAGAATGTTGTTCCATTTACCGCATCAAAACTTCGGGTTTCCATATCAATCACTTCGCCAGATTCAATCATGCTGATTTGTCGCTTGGTTTCAAACTCAATAGCGCGTTGAACATTACGAATCGAGTTCATGTTTTTTACTTCCACCTTCACACCAAATTCTTTCGCTCCTCGTTTCATAACCGAAATATTGGCATCGCAGCGCATACTTCCTTCTTCCATATTGCCATCGCAAATCTCCAGATAGCGAACAAGTTTTCGCACTTCGGTTAAGTAAACGTAAGCTTCCTCGGCACTCCGAAGTTCAGGTTCAGAAACCATCTCCAAAAGAGCAACACCGGCACGGTTCAAATCTACCAAAGAATCATACGCATCTTGATCATGCATACTTTTTCCGGCATCTTCTTCCATGTGAATACGTGTCAATCCAATGTCTTTAACAACACCATTTAATTTAATGCGAATTTTCCCACCTGTACAAATGGGTGTTTTATCTTGGGTAATCTGATATCCTTTTGGAAGATCGGCGTAGAAATAATTCTTTCGAGCAAATTGATTTTCCTCCCGAATTTCACATCCGCAAGCCAAACCTAATCGCACCGCATATTCAGCAACTTTTTCATTGAATCTAGGCAACGTACCTGGATGTCCCAATGTGATAACGCTGATATTGGTATTGGGTAAAGCACCATATTCAGCCGAGTCGGATGAATACGCTTTACTATGTGTAAGAAGTTGCATGTGAACCTCAAGTCCTACTACAAGTTCGTATTGTTCTGATTGCATATTATTTCAATACCTAATTTGAATTGGCAAATATAAGCGGTATTCTGTTGTAAAAAGACATGTTGAAATCTGTTGATAATATGCCTTTTTGCTTGTTGCTGCTGAAATGTTGAATGTTAACTGTGTTAAGAAACCAATTGATTAACAGCGGTTCGTTGTATTAAGTTTGTGTAAGGAAATTGTTAAATGTGATGCAACAAACTAAATAAAACTTCGTTTTGAAAATCACAAGCAACGATAAACTTCCACAAAATATACCCACATATATATGAACTCTCTTTTAACTAAATGCAGCTCATTGGGAAAACGTCTCATCTTTACGTTACGATACGTTCGATTGTTTTTCTGATTCTTAGTTTGATAAACGTACTCATTAAAAAGCCATTCGAAAGATGGCTTTTTTTGTGGAAAAAAATCAATAAAAAATCAATTACGGATTACCAATTATCAATTACGAA
>CAXNNF010000153.1:0-4385 GCA_964203455.1 Bacteroidia bacterium | reverse complement strand
GGTAAGCAAGCACTAATCAACAGAGTTACTTTTTCTGGAAATGATAAAACAAACGACCATGTTGTGATGCGTGAAATTCGCACTCGACCGGGTCAGTTATTCCGCCGTTCGGATATCATTCGTACTCAACGTGAACTTTCTCAATTAGGCTATTTTGATCCTGAGAAAATGGGCGTAAATCCGGTTCCGAATCCGCAAGATGGAACAGTTGATATTGAATACAAAGTGGAAGAGAAGCCTTCCGATCAGCTTCAACTTTCTGGAGGTTGGGGGGCAGGTCGCCTAATTGGAAATTTAGGTCTTGCGTTTAATAATTTTAGCGCGCGTCGTTTTTTGAAGAAAAATGCTTGGCGACCCCTGCCTTCGGGAGATGGACAACGTTTGTCAATTAATGCATCTTCAACAGGAAGAGCTTTTCAGAGTTATAATTTGTCGTTTACTGAACCTTGGTTAGGAGGTAAAAAACCAAATTCCTTAACCATAACGGCGTATCATTCAATATATGGAAATGGAGCCGCGAAGAACGATCCTACAAGAAGCCTCACAAAGAACACGGGACTAATTTTCGGTTATGGTAAACGCTTACGTTGGCCCGACGATTTCTTTACATTACAGCAGTCTATCAGTTTCCAGTATTACGAATTACTCAATTCAACGGCGTTCGATTTAAGTAATGGCTTTGCAAACAATTTCAGTTTAACAACAACCATTGCACGGAATTCGATTGATGCTCCAATCTATCCAAAATCAGGATCGAATATCAGCTTCTCGGTTCAAGCAACTCCGCCATATTCTTTAATGGGCAACATCCCTGCATCCGAACTTATAACAAAGGAACAGCGATACAAATGGGTGGAGTTTTATAAAGTGAAATTCGACGCTCAGTGGTTTACACCTCTTTCAAGAAATAAAAACACGCTGGTTTTAATGACTCGCGCTAATTTGGGTTTTGTAGGATTTTATAATCCAGATAAAGGACTATCTCCATTTGAACGTTTCCGATATGGTGGAACCGGGTTAAGTGGTTTAACGTGGGGAGCGCAATTCTTAGGAGCCGAAATTGTTGGACTCCGAGGATACAATGATGGTTCTATTTCAACAAGCCAAACCGGTGGCGATGCTCCAATTTACAATCGATATCCAATGGAATTAAGATTCCCAATTTCTCTCAAGCCTTCGGCTACTGTATTTGCTTTGGGCTTTTTGGAAGGTGGTAATGCTTGGTCTAAATTCAGCGACTTTAATCCATTCGATATTAAACGTGCAGGTGGTGTTGGTGTGCGTGTGTTTCTTCCTATGTTTGGATTGCTTGGTCTAGATTATGGATTCCGCTTCGACGATCTTCCGGGTTATTCGACTATGGCAAAAGGGCAGTTCCACTTTATTATTGGGCAGAACTTTAACTAAATATTTCGGATTAAATATATCGTCCATGAATTTCCATTTATTCATTAAAATTTCAACTCAAAAACAGAATAGCACGATTGTTGATTTCGGCGTTTCAAATCCCATTTAGAAATGTTTAATTTGCACCTTAAATCCAATAAGCCGGTTATGAAAAAGATTCTCTTCGCGATTTTGGTTCTGTTCTCAGTAACATCAACCTTAACGGCACAAAAATTTGCTTACGTCGACACGCAATATATTTTGGAGAATCTTCCAGAATACAAATCAGCACAACAGCAATTAGATCGAATTTCTATCCAATGGCAAAAAGAAATTGAAGTTAAATTCGGTGAAATCGATAAAATGTACAAAGACTTTCAAGCGGAGTCGATTCTTCTAACCGACGACATGAAAAAAAAGCGGGAAGATGAAATTATAGATAGAGAACAAGCCGCTAAAGAACTTCAAAAACAACGCTTCGGAAAAGGCGGAGACCTTTTAAAAAGAAGACAAGATTTAGTAAAACCAGTTCAGGATAAAATTTATAACGCGATTAAAGAAATTGCTACTGCCAAAAATTATGGGGTAGTATTCGATAAATCAAGCGATTTAACAATGCTCTTTACAAACCCGAAATACGATATCAGCGATCAGATTTTAGAAAATCTGGGGTATACACCGGGACAAAAAAATGATGGAAAAGAACCCGATAAAGGTTCGGATGCCGGAACCGGTTCCCCATCAGCTAATCCTCCAATTAAAAAATAATTTAAAATTCACATGAAGCAAATTATCACCCTGGCTATTCTAGCCTCTGCAATGATCTGGAATCCAGCAATGGCCCAGAAGTCAAATAAATTTGGACATATTAATTCAGCCGAATTGCTAGGTCTAATGCCCGAAAGAAAAGCTGCAGCAGCCAAAATGGATTCAATCACCAAAGATGTTGAAAAACAACTTCAAGAAATGATGACCGAATACAGAGCTAAACAAGAAAAGTATTCATCTGAAGCTCCTAAATTATCAGAATTGATAAAGAAGGACAAAGAAGAAGAACTTACTAGTTTGGGAACTCGCATTCAAAATTTCCAACAGCAAGCTCAACAATCACTCGAACAACAAGAACAAGCTTTAATTGAACCTATTGTAAACAAGGCTAAAAAAGCCATCGAGCAAGTAGCAAAAGAAAATGGGTACACTTATATTTTTGATACTTCTGCGGGATCTTTATTGTTTTGGGAAGAGGGCGACAACGTGTTAGCTTCGGTTAAGAAAAAATTGAATCTCCAATAATTCTCTCAAACTATTTTATTCTAAAAGCATCTCATTGGGATGCTTTTTTTATTCTTGTATATGCAAGCAAACGCACCTATTGGAATATTTGATTCGGGAATTGGCGGTTTAACTGTAGCTGCAGCAATACATCGTTTAATGCCAAACGAATCGCTTATCTATTTTGGCGATACAGCCCATTTTCCATATGGAGATAAATCACCTTCACGCATTGAATCCTATGGATTAGGCATTGCCGACTACTTACTCAGCCAAGGATGTAAAATGATTGTTATTGCATGCAATACTGCTTCTGCTCATGCTTTAAAAGCCGTAACAAAGCTTGTTGGAAATAAAGTCATCGTTGTGAATGTAATAGACCCTGCCTCTCAAGTTGTAGCCAATCGTTATCCCAATGGAAGGGTTGGTGTTATTGCAACGCGAGGTACCATTCAATCGGGGATCTACCCTCGGAAAATAAAGAAAATGAGTCCGAATACTGAAGTCACCTCATTGGCTACTCCATTACTAGCTCCCATGATTGAAGAGGGTTTTTTCAATAATCGAATTTCCCGAACCGTTATTCATTCTTACTTAGAAAAGAAATCTCTGCAAAATATTCAAGCAATCATTTTAGGTTGCACACATTACCCACTAATCCACAAAGAAATAGAAGAATATTATCAAGGGAAAGTGGATGTGGTAGATTCTGCCGAAATGGTTGCTATATCAGTTAAAGATGCGCTTAATTACAATCACCTGCTTTCAACGAATAACGAAAATGGTGAATTGCGTTTTTTGGTTTCCGATTTCACAGAATCATTCGAAACGAG
This sequence comes from Bacteroidia bacterium, assembly GCA_964203455.1. Taxonomy (GTDB): domain Bacteria; phylum Bacteroidota; class Bacteroidia; order M30B66; family M30B66; genus CALQRR01. The sequence continues at coordinate 894 of CAXNNF010000153.1, read as the reverse complement.
CGCAGCCTATTTCTTCCCCGAAAAGGTTCATCTGAAAGAATGCGATATTTGGAAATAAAAAATCCCGATTACAAAGTGCAACCGGGATTCTTTATACATTCAAAATAGAAATTAATTCAATGGATTGCCATCCATATCCAACTCAATAACTGGATATCCAAGCATCTTAACTTTCTCAAAATTGGTCGCCTTGTCTCCAACTACAACAACAATCATTTTCTCCAACGGCAAATAACGTTTTGCTAATCCATCAATATCGTTTTTAGTTAGATTTTGAAGAATTGCATTTTGTTTTTCGATGTAGTTCTTGTCTAACTTATATTCAAGAAGGTTTTGAAGAAACATCGCCTTTTGAAATGGTGTTTCATATTTCAAAGCATCTTTTTGACCAAGTGAATTTTTAGTAAAGTTTAATTCAGCATCAGAAATACCTGAAGCTTTGTATGTGCTCATCTCACCAAAGAAATCAATCAACGAACTATCAGTTTTCTCTGCTTTTACACCAGCCGATGCCGTAAATGGCCCTCTGAATTTTGAACCACTAAACGATGACCTTGCTCCATAAGTATATCCTTTTTTCTCACGAAGTGTTAAATTAATTCGACTATTGAAATTTCCACCAAGTGTATAGTTCATTACTCCTGCTCTGTAAAACTCCCCATCCGAATCATAAGGCAATGCCATATATCCAATGCGAATTTCCGATTGTGGGGCTTTGTCTTTATTTATAAAATAGATGGTGGTAGCAGCAGCTTCAGGAAATGCAGGATGTGTGATTTCAGCAGGCGAATTTTGAGATTTCCAATTGCTTAAAAATGGAACTGCTTTAGCTAAATCTGCCTGGTTAATTTTTCCAACGGAAACCAATTTGGCTTTTGTAGGAATAATATTGGC
>CAXNNF010000152.1:0-4390 GCA_964203455.1 Bacteroidia bacterium | reverse complement strand
TATTTTGAAGAAGAGGCCTTACGCGAGTTAGCCGAATCGATTCAAGAAATGGGACTTATACAACCCGTTACGGTTCGTAAAATTGGATACGATAAATTCCAGTTGATTAGTGGAGAACGTCGTTTTCGTGCTTCTCAGATGGCTGGTTTAATTACTATTCCAGCATATATTCGAATTGCTAACGATCAAGCTATGCTTGAAATGGCATTGGTCGAAAACATTCAACGTGAAGAACTCGATTCCATTGAAATTGGTTTGGCGTACCAGCGTCTTATCGAAGAACTGAAACTCACACAAGAAGAAGTGAGTGAAAAAGTAGCCAAAAAACGATCTACCGTTGCTAACTATTTACGCTTGTTGAAGTTGCCACCTGAAATTCAAATGGGAATTCGTGAACGTAAAATTACGATGGGACATGCGCGTGCTTTGGTTGGTATCGATGATGCGAAACAACAATTGAGTTTGTATAACCAAATTCTAAGTAGCGAAATGTCGGTGCGTCAAGTGGAAGATGCGACTCGGAAAAATAAAAGTTCGGAAGTCGGAACATCAAGAACTAGTAAAATGGTTCTCCCTGCCGAACTCAAAGCGGCTATTCAAAAGCTGAACAAACGTTTGGAGGCATCAGTCGATCTTAAGTCCGACAAAGACGGGAAAGGTCAATTAAATATCCGTTTCAATTCATCCGAAGAATTGGCAAACTTGCTAAACAAACTCATTCCTTGATGATCATGCGTTTTTTGCTTGTGCTTGTTTTTGGATTTTTTTCATTTGCATTACTTGCACAGGAATCTTCGTCGACCAATATAAAAAAACTGACTAGCGACACAATCCCCAAACGCCCTGTTCATTCGCCTAAAAAAGCGGCTTTGCTTTCGGCAATTTTACCCGGTGCAGGACAAGTTTACAATCGTAAATATTGGAAAGTGCCTGTTATAGCAGCAGGCGCAGGTGCTTTAGTATATAGTTTTCAATTCAATCAGAAGAATTATAGTTTGTTTAAAACAGAATTGATTCAACGTCAAGCAGGTTCGCCCGAAATTAACACAGAGCTCAATAATTTAAGCGATGCCAATCTCAATGAATTACAAGATTTTTACCACCGAAACCGCGATTTAACGATTGTTGGTATGGCGCTCTTATACGCATTGAATGTTTTGGATGCAACGGTTGATGCCCATCTTTTCGACTTTAATGTGAACGAAGATTTAAGTTTGAACATTCGTCCCAAAACTCTTTATTCATCAATCTCATCCATGCCAATTGCGGGATTGGGCTTAACGCTAAACTTTAAATGAAAATAGCGTTAATTGGATACGGCGGTATGGGCAAAGTGATTGAAGAAAAGGCAATTGCGCGAGGTCATGAAATTGTGCTACGTATTACAAAAGATTCGGATTCTTCTTGGAAAAATGATCTGAAAATTGCTGATGTAGCCATTGAGTTTACTCAGCCAGAAGCTGCAGTCGATAATATTTATGCCTGTTTCGAACAAAATGTCCCAGTAATAATAGGAACAACCGGTTGGTTTCATCAATTGCATGAAGTAAGCGATCGATGCGTTGACATGAATCAGGCACTTTTCTATGCGAGCAACTTTAGTATTGGAGTGAATATATTTTTTCAGCTCAATCGGCAGCTTGCTCGTATGATGGCGACCCATTCAAATTATCAAGTAGGAATGGAAGAATTGCATCATACCCGAAAAAAAGATGCGCCAAGTGGAACAGCAATTACCCTGGCAGAAGGAATCATTGCCGAACATCCTGCATATAAATCATGGCGAAAATCCGAGGATTCTAATGCTCTGAAAAGTTTTCAAATTCATTCCATTCGTCAAGATGATATTCCCGGAACTCACAGTATTGAATATCGTTCCGAAATAGATTCAATTAATATAACCCACACCGCTTTTAACAGAGATGGTTTTGCTTTGGGGGCTCTTGTAGCTGCCGAGTTTCTCCATGGTAAAAAAGGTGTGTTTACTATGTCAGACCTTTTAACAAATTCTTCATCACATGGATTATAAAATGATTATCAACATCCTGCTACTCCTAGCTTTGCATGTAGGTTTATGGAAGGTTTTTATAAAAGCAGAGCGTCAAGCTTGGGAGGCCTGGGTGCCAGGTTACAATTTATGGGTTTGGATTAAACTAATCGATAAACCTTGGTGGTGGCTTATTTTGTTATTGATTCCTGGAGTGAATGTGATGATTCTGCTCATCATGGTTTTTCTTTTAATACGGAATTTTGAAGTGGAGAATACCCTCGAATTGATTCTAGGTGTTGTGTTTTTTCCTTTTTATTTGATCTACCTCGGATATAATGAAAAGTCCCGTTTCATGGGGAACGATTACTGGAAGAAATACGAAAAAACTAAAGCATCAGAATGGACGGAAGCTCTTGTTTTTGCTGTTGTGGTTGCAACTATTGTCCGTACGTTTTTCTTGGAAGCGTTTACCATTCCAACATCCTCTATGGAGAAAACGTTATTAGTTGGTGATTATCTTTTTGTGAGTAAAATAAGTTATGGTCCTAAAACACCAAACACGCCGCTAACCATTCCATTTACTCACCATACATTCCCGTTTACGGAATCAGTTCCATCGTATTCTGAATGGATTTCACTTCCATACTTCCGATTTCCTGGATTGGGAAAAGTGCATAATAACGACATTGTGGTTTTCAATTATCCTGATGGCGATACCGTTTCGGTGAATATGCAAAACATCAGTTATTACCGCTTGGTTCGTTCGTTTGGTTGGGATAAAGTCAATACGCCCGAAGCAATCAATCTATACAATAACATGCCTTTTGGAAAGGTTGTGGCGCGTCCAATCGACAAGCGCGATAATTATGTAAAACGTTGTGTGGCCATTGCTGGCGATAAGTTGGAAATCAAGAACAAGCAATTGTACATTAATGGAAGTCCTGCAATGAATCCGGAAATGATGCAGTTTACGTATGACGTTCAATTCAATTCGATGCAAAACCCGCAGAAGTTATTAGATAAACTCGATATCACCGATGCAGAACCTTATCAGAATATGCAAAATGCGAATGTTTGGCTATTGCATTTGAACAAAAAGAATAAGGAGAAAATCCAGAATTCTATACAGTTAGCTCAGATGGCAGAAAAGCATGATCCTATTGGAATGTACGATCCAGACATTTTTCCGAATGTGGCATCGTATGCTTGGAACAAAGACAATTATGGTCCATTGGTAATTCCTAAAGCTGGCGTTACCGTAAAACTCGACACCCACAGTGTGCATTTATATAAACGCATTATTGGAGTTTATGAAAACAATGATTTGAAAATAAATGGAACACAAATTCTGATTAATGGGAAGCCCGAAACATCTTATACGTTCAAACAAGATTACTACTTCATGATGGGAGATAATCGCCACAATTCGGCCGATTCTCGTTTTTGGGGATTTGTTCCCAACGACCATATTGTAGGAAAAGCCGTATTTATTTGGCTAAGTCGTTCAACGAACAGAAGTTTCCCCAATGTCCGTTTTGAACGTGTGTTTAGTTTTATCAAGAACGACGGAATTAGTCGATCGTATTTCTTTTACATCATGATTCCTCTTCTTTTACTTTCGTTTGGCTGGAATAACCGCCATCGTTTTAGAACGAAGCATTAACAGAAATGCAAAAAGCCCGAGAGATTCTAACTTTCAGGGCTTTTTTGTGGTATATAAAAACTACAACATTGCGCGAATGTGGTTTACAAGCACACTCAATCCTTTGTCGTAACTAATATTGTTGGTAACGATAATGTCAGCATCATCGCGGTAAGGTTGTAAATATTTCCGGTAGCTCGGCATCACGTGATTGTTCCATTGATACATGATTGATTCTTCAGGATATCCTCGCTCGTCTTTATCGCGACGTAATCGACGTTCAAGTTTCAATTCCTCACGCGCATCGATATACACCTTCAAATCGAGTTTATTGCGAATCTCTTCGTAGTGGAAAATGAAAAGACCTTCCATGATAATAATCGGCGCAGGATTTAGCTCAATGGTTTGAGATAGCTTTGATGTATTGTTGAACGTGTATTCTTGTAAAATCACTTTTTCGCCCGACATCAATTTACACATATCATTATGAAATGCATCGCGGTGAATAGACGTTGGTAAATCGAAATTGATGAAGTTATTTTCGTCTCTTAACTGCTCTTCTTTAGGAAGATAGTAATTGTCTTGCGACACAACACAGGTTGATCCAGCGGGCAATGCTTCTCTTAGATGCTTCAAAAAAGAGGTCTTTCCTGATGCGCTCCCACCTGAGATTCCAACAACATATGGCTTTCTGTTCATTGGGACGCGAAATTAGTTTAACTAATGGGATTACCTATTAATCAATTAAAATAAAAATT
>CAXNNF010000151.1:0-4411 GCA_964203455.1 Bacteroidia bacterium | reverse complement strand
TTACTTGTCTACTACTACGAATAATTTCTACTCTATGCGTATTCTACTAATAGCTTTCGGATTCTTCTTTCTCCCATTCATTGGATGCTCACAACCCAGCATCAAACACTCACAGTCGAATGAGATAGAAACCAACTCCAAGGAACTTGAGAAGTTAGAAAGAGAACTGGCTGTCGAGGATTCCGCAGCCTCTGCGATAATTGAAGGCTTAAAGCAACACCTTGGGAAGAATCAGGACTCTTTCGAGGATTACCTAAAACCGCAACCGAAAGCTCTTATTGACATAAATAAGCGCTATGTTGCCATCAATAAGGAACTATCCGAGAAGGCTAAACGCTCCGGAGAACTTGTTTACAAGGGGCAAGGAGAATTATTGATGTCCTACGGTGGCGATAAGATTCGCGTTTTTGTTGTAAACGTTGACTCCAGCGAAGTTGAACTCCATTTAAGCGGTAATCCTAAATCGAAAATAAAGGACAACAATTTCAAGGCAATAATGGATGTCGTCGGCCAAGATAGCCTGCTTATGATTACCAATGCCGGCATGTTCACGCCGACGTATGAGCCGGAAGGATTTTATCGCGACAAGAACAAAATTGCATACCCAATCGATTTGGAGCGCAAGCCGGGGGGGTTGAACTTCTACTTGCAACCAAATGGTGTTTTCGTAATCGAAAGCAAGAAGGGTCCACAGATTTACAAAACAGACGATTTTAGTGTCGCGTTGGCCGATACCAACAACACCTTTGTAATTGGAACCCAGTCTGGGCCAATGCTCGTTTTTCCGCAAGGCGATCATACGATCATCAATCCGGAATTCAAAAAAGGCTCCTCTAATCTAAATATCAGAAGCGCCGTAGCGATTAACAAGGATTATCCGAACATCGTCATTTTTGCCATCAGTAAGGGCAAAATGAATTTTTACGATTTTTCTTCGTTCCTCAAAGATAATTTGGGAGCCACCTATGCGCTGTTTTTAGACGGTGCCATTTCACAAATGTACACAGGGCCTGGGGATAGCAACTGCATCAATCAAGGCTTCGGCCCCATGCTTTCAGTAAAGAGGAAATCTACTTCCGGTAAGAAATAAAATACTCACCCATGTTGCGGGCGATGTTTGAGATTTTAGACATCATCAACGCCTGGCAAAAACCGCCGGCAAACATCCCACGCTGCTTGGCAAATGGCATGAAAACTATTCGCGCAGAAATGGAATTGTAATAGATGCCCGTCAAATCTACTTGCTGGGTTAAACCAAAGCGAAAGGCCGGATTTGACTTTGGACTGACATCGAAAGCAACCTCTGCAATTCCCCCTGTGTTCTGGAAGCTTCTGTACTTCGCAGTAATCAACCACACCTTATGGTAATCAGCTGATTCAATCGCAGCATTTTTCATGAGCACATACTCGAAAAAAAGACCGTTGTTGAATCGAAATGAGTCATCCTGCCAAAGCGAAAAAGAACTTTGTGACACGGCAACGCGATGAGCAAAAACACTTGTGGTTCCGCTACTCCAGGTAATGCCCGAAAGGATATCAACTTTTTTCGCAAAAAGAAAAGCTCCTGTCAAGAAAGGGTCTTCGGAATTACTAATCGAAGCGCTTTCAAAATCCGCTTTGGACTGTGAGAGCATACCGCTAATGCCGAAGGAAATTGATGAACCTTGTGAATTGATTTTTAGACGATACCTCGCGCCAACCAGAGCTGCATTTTCCGAAAAGAAGCCTCCATATCGGCTGTTGCGAAACGACGCCATTAGCCCTATTCCCTTGTCAAAACTTTGCTCATAGGTGGCAACAGACTGTGTGAGCGCAAAGCGGTTATCGCTCCATTGCCGGTTAACCGCAGCCGTCAACCCGGAGTAGTCGCGCCCCTGCACGGTGGTGCCCATCATGGATGGATTGGTCAGTGAGTTTGCGGATTCATACAGCATCGACGAAAGCAACCCTTGAGCAGCAGATTCCATAGATACCATGCAAGAAAAAACCGCAATGGTTAGTGCTTTATACCTGCCCATCCGAAACCAAATGTTAGATTGTAAAAGAGATTGTTATTCTTGAAACCCGCGATTTCACGCAAGGCATACATCGAAGGCAAGTTCATAAACGAACCTTGCACAGAAAATATCGCGCGAGACCCGGCTAGATTCGAAGACCATTTTGCCGAACAACGATAACCTGCAGATATCTCCTGCGCATTGATCTTAGCTGTGGTAAAACTCGAAGACTTTGAATCAACGTAGGTATTGACGTGCGAAATGGTCTGCAAATAGTCAAATGAAACTGTCCATTCACGCCATTCATAAGACTCCTTCCACTCTTTTCTCCGTTCCACACGTCGATATTTCATTGAGTAATGGCTTACCCCTCTGAAATGGATACCACCGTAGGCATTTATTTGCGTTTGTCCATTCACATTAAGGTTACTGCTCAACTGCGTGTCAATAAACTTCGCCTGATACCCCTCCCCATTGTACCATTTCATTGCTCCAACATGCAGCCCTGCAGCAGCAACTCGCTCAGGTTTAATGAAAACCCCAGGTTGATCTGTTTCGCGTTGAGTTTCAAAATTGAACTTGGAAAAATGATACCCCAGTGAACCGTCCAACAAATAATGAGGCTGAAAGGTTGGTTGGGAAAGCTTCGAAGAACCGGTTGTAACATTCTCTAGGCCACGTAACAACGCATCAACGCAAAACCGCCCCCTTTGAGCAGTTAAGGAAACACTCGATTGAAAGTTTTCTATGTCACTATGGGCAATCAAATTCGAAGCTCCAAACGAAATCGCAAAGGGTATAAAAGGATTGAAATTTCCGGTCACCTCTCTTCTCCGATATTCAAAATCATTCTTAATTTCCTGAGGAATAGTAAGCGTTATGGGATAATTGACACCGGGTATAAACTCCACGATTTGACTCGTGTATCGCTTCCCCTGATACTCAACAGCTATCGTATTGTTTCTTTCATACAAATCCAGTGTTCTCTCCACGCAACGTTGATTCGGATTAGCGGCACTAGCCGTCAATTGCAATGGCATGTTGTTCACATAGACACGGAGTAAATCGACGTACTGGAAATCTGAACATAGCGTTATGGTAGCCTTCTCAGGCAAGGTATAATCCTGTCGTTGTGCAGGACTATCCGACTTTTCACCGCCCAAACAACGATTGTAGACGGCAATCCTAACAGAGGCGTTGTACGGCAGCCCTGTCAAAACCAGGCGGCCATCTTTTGTTGATTGATTTTTCCTTTGCCCATCATAAGAGTATTCTACCAAGTATTCTGTTGGTTTGGTTGTGGATGACCACGTAAGTGCAACACTGTTCGATGTAATATCGCCAGACAGCAAGTTGGAAGGATTGCCACAAGGATTCGAAATGGTTCTATGGGTAATAATCTGAGAATAATCGCAGGTACCATAGGCATCAGTGGCAGCTACCCGATATTCGTAGGTTGTGGCAAAATTGAGATTCGTTAATTGAGTACTATTCGACCCCAATTTCATTTCATTCCAGCTGTTACCAGCGATTCTATGCTGGAGTATATACTGCTTGCTTTTGGTATCAGTCCATGACAGCTGAACCGTATCGTTACTCGCTTTTTTGATGGAGATGGTAGGCACTTTACAAGCCGGCCTCAAGGTCGTAAACTCGACGAAATCACTCTCTTGATCACCGCCTCCGGGGCACAGCAAAGTGACAGTACACTCATAGTCTGTTTTATAGTCAAGGTTTGTAATTCTGTAAGTATTTGAGGATAGCTCCTTCGACATAATCCATGCATAGGTATTTGCCTTTCGGTAATCGACTCGATATTTTGAATTAGAAGATCCTTTCGGCCACGTAATAACAGCTTCATTCAAGTTCTCAATTCTGGCAGTTACATTGGTTGGAGCTGTGCACGCGGAGCCTTTTAGTAATTTGGGAGGTGCATAGCCATTGACGATACGAGGATTTGTGACGTCAACTATTACGTTTATGTCGTTAAGCTCACTGTAAGGTTCTATGATAGTATGCTCACCTTCTAGCTTACTTGAAGCACCACTTTGAATAATTGACAAGAACTCATTACTCTTTGAGCAATCCATTCCTATCGGCGTAGCACATTCAATAAATTTTAGATTACGATTGCAATCTTCATAATTAATCGTCCACACTAACCACTCATTCGAGTTATGAAGTCCATAAGGAAATGAAATTTCCACCGCAATGTTCTTTTTACAAGCCACAGGGGAATTGTAAATGACCAAGGACACCGATTCAGCACCATTACTCCAAATAGGAAGTTTAGTTCCCTGAGCGTACGAGTCAACCGCGAAAACGATTGTAAGCGCTACAACACCGATATAGTTCCTGAGTAAATGGAGTTGTCTAATAAGCATAATACACAAAGATAACCATGGCGTGAATAG
>CAXNNF010000150.1:0-4450 GCA_964203455.1 Bacteroidia bacterium | reverse complement strand
ATTTACTAATCAAAAACATTTTAAGAAGTCAAATAATATTGTTTCTCTACAATTAATTAGAAACGTTTAGTAATTCTTGCAGGATTACTTACATTTGTTGAGATAGTTATAATTTGTTCTATAAAACATTATGTAATTAGTTACTAATTTTTGACTCATTTTAAAATTTTTTATGGAATATATTTCATTGATTGCCAACACAGGAATTCAAATTTCTGATTTCAAAATAAAATTAAATCAAGAAAACTTTAGGACTCTAAAATTTAATTATTACGAAGGTCTAGATAGCAGGTCTTTAAAATATTGGTTCGAAGAGTTAATCGAAATCAAGAATCTATCTAAATTCATTAGAAAAGGAGACTTAAATCAATTTGGCATAAGTCCGAATCAGGTCAATGAATTTTTAAATATTCAAAGAATCGAAGAATCGAATGTTCATCTTTATCTAGATGGTGAAGATCGTACCTATTCGATCAGAAATGCTGAACGCACATTAAAAATATTCGAAAAGAAATGGATCCCACTTCCTTATTTTAAAAATAATCAAATAAACAACAATCTTTTTGGCCCAACAGATTGGGTTAGAATGTGGTATGAATATAATACTGAAAAAGCAGAATTACAAGTCGCATTATCTTTTGACACCACTATAAGTGCTGATAACAAACAAAACCATACGCCGCAATTTAATTCAAATCCAAATGAAAATAAATATTGTCTTTGTAATAATGAGGACAGTATTATGAGTTTCATGACCGAATTCACAAATTGTGGATGGGTGGCGAGTTGGTTAACCGATATTTTACCGCCTAAGGAAAACGAATCACAAACCAAGCAATTAGCAAGTTTCATCCATTTAATGAGGATTTTATTGAGTTCTGGTAATATGCCCACCATTCAATTGTTAAGTGATCAGTCAGATATTATTGATTTAGATTTATCTATTGATGTGGGAAATTCACATACCTGCGCAATTTTATTTGAAACACCTAGTGAAGGGGAAATCAACTTTAATAAGGTGAAAAAACTAAAACTACGCGATTTGTCTAATCCATTAAAAAGTTATGATGAAGCTTTCTCTACACGTGTTGTCTTTAGAGATGAGCTGTTTGGAATGAAAGATTCATTTTTTCCTACTCAACAAAAATTTCAGTGGCCAAGTGTTGTCAGAATTGGTTTTGAGGCTGAAAACCTCATACGATCCTTTGCCATAGGGAACCATGTTCAACAAGAATACAAAACACACAATTCGAGTCCAAAGAGATATTTATGGGATGACAAAGCGAGTAAAGTGGCATGGAAGTTTCATGATAATCTGATAGATTTAAGCAAAAATGTATACAAAAAGGGAATTTCCGAACAATTAAAAAGTGACGGTTCTTATTGTACTGATGACGCCTTTGGAGCTTTGCCTCTTTACTCTCGTAAAACGTTAATGACCTTCCTCTTTCTGGAGATTTTTAGTCAGGCAATTGCGCAATTCAACTCCTTTGAGTTTAGATCTGATCATGGCAGACCAAATTCAAGACGACGTCTAAGAAATGTAGTGATTAGCTGCCCTACAGGCATGGTTAAGGCAGAGCAAATTGCATTGAGACAATGTGCGGATGAAGCAGCTAAAATATTAACAAATTTCTCGAAAAAAATAAATTCGAATGAAGCTTTCGTGAGTCCGATCATTTCCGATACATTTGAAATCATACCTCGATTAGCCGATATCCGAAAAACCAAAGATGAGCCAGTAGAAGATATTAAAGATTGGATGTATGATGAGGCAACTTGTAGTCAACTAGTTTTTATTTATGGGTTGATTCAGCATAAATTTGATGGTAATCCAAGTGATTTATTTAAAATATTTGGACATAAAACAGATAAGGGAAATCAAGTTTTAACCATAGGATCTTTAGATATAGGCGGAGGAACTTCTGACTTAATGATTTGCGAATACGATTTGAAATATAACAGCTCAACGGAATTAACTCCAAACCCACTTTACCATGAGGGATTTCACATTGCTGGAGACGATTTAATGAAAAATCTTGTTCAAAGTATTATCATCGAAGGGCGAGAACTTAACGAAGGTGATAAAGGCTGCACAGGAGTAATAGAAAACTATGGTTATCAAGTAATTGGTGATGAAATACGCGATAAAATAAATGGGTTTTTTGGACGTGATGCCGCAACAATGAGTTACATGACACAGTTAATGCGCATCAATTTTCTAAATCAAATTGGGATTCCTTTGATATTAAAATATATGTCAATTGCGAACGATTCAACGGCAAAAACAGTATCATTTACTGAAATTTTTGAAGACAATATGCCAAGTAAAGATATTCTTGACTTTTTTGCTCAACATTTTGGATTTCGATTTGAAGAACTCACTTGGAATTTGAATCCTGATAAGGCAAATGAAATTATACGCTCTACTTTTTCAAGCATAATCAAACAGGTAGCGAAATTAATGCACCTATACAGATGTGACTTTATTATTATTTCTGGACGACCTTGTAATTTCAAAAGCATCGAGAAATTATTCCTGGAAATACATCCTGTTCAACCCAATCGATTTATCAACATGAATAATTATTGGATTGGAAAATGGTTCCCTTTTTCTGATAATAATGGATACATTAAAGATCCAAAAACTATTGTTTCTACTGGTGCATTAATAGGATTAATGGGAACTCGTTTCTTTAAATTAAATAAATTTAAAATCAACTCTTCAGGACTCAAACAAAATCTTAAATCAACTGCAAATTACATGGGGCAAATAAAAGACAATCAAATTCAAAGTGTTTTTATTTCTCCTAAAATAAATAATGCAGAATTTAAAGCATTCGCCATACCTTATAAAATTGGCATGAAAAATTTAGATTCGGCAAACTATCCATCGCGATACATCTACAAATTGCAATATAATCAAAAACACATTGAAAGCATGGCGAGGTCACGAACCTTGAATAATCCCGAGAACTTTGCAAATAAAGTACAAGATATAATTAATGAAAACAATGCTTTATTGCCCTTTACATTTAAAATAAGCCGTGAATTTGATTTGGATAATGAAAAACTTACTGTAGAAGAAGTCATTGATGCAAATGGGGACGCTTGTTCAAGCTCCTTATTCAGTTTAAAGTTAATCACACTGCCCAACGAAAATGGCTATTGGTTTGATACTGCTGAATTTACCTTATCTATTAATTCAAGGAACTAAAAATGGAAAATTACACGAATAACCAATTAGCCAAATTATCAGAAAACACGAAGGAATTCCATTCCATTTTAAAAGAATCTTCCAATTGGGTGAGGAGAAATCTTTCCTTAGAAGAAAAAGATTCCATGCTCAATCAGATTCATGAAACGAAAGCGGAAGTTGCAGTCTTAAATCATAGTATTCTCACAAAACCAGTTTTTGCATTGTTTGGAATTAGCCAAGTAGGCAAATCCTATTTGGTAAAAAATCTTCTTTCAATTGATGGAAAAAGCTTGGAGATTGAATTGCCAAATCAAGAAAAACTAGATTTTCTTCAAGAAATTAATCCAAAAGGTGGCGGAACGGAAAGTACTGGGGTTGTAAGTCGTTTTACAATAGATTCAGCTTTTATAGATCCTGAATATCCCATACAAGTGAAATTACTAGATGTAAAAGATTTGGTTTTAATTCTATGTGATAGTTTCTTTTCTGATATAATGAAACTTGATTACTATCCCTCAATTCAAGATTTTAACCAACATGTTGAAAAATTTAAAATTCACGCCGCATCATCCGAAAGTTCCCAATTCGATTTAACTGAAGATGACATATATTATTTAAAAAAGTATTTTGAAACATATTTAGAACGAATCAGTCCGATGGCAAACAATGTGTCAAATAGCACCTATTGGATTGAAATAGCTCAGATTATTGAACGAATTGATGCTACAAAATGGGTTGCCCTCTTTGAGATATTTTGGTCGTATGACGTGCATTTTTCTGCCTTGTTTGAAAAACTCATTCAAGGATTGAAAGCACTGTCGTATCAAAAAATGGTTTATGTAACTAAAAATGCAATTCTTCGTGACAAAGGAAAAATTTTAGATGTTGTTCGAGTAAATGGAATCTATAATCCAGAAGAATTAACTAATATTCTACAACCTAACAATCAAAAACTTGATTTTGATTTATATATGTTAAGTGCATTAACCGCTGAAATTACGATGCCTGTAAATAAAGAGGTGGCGGAGCAAAAACAATTTTTAAAAAACACAGATTTATTAGATTTTCCAGGCGCTAGATCTAGAAAACCATTCGAAAAAGAGAACCTTAAAAAAGAAATTACTCCTGAATTATTACTTCGTGGTAAAATCTCATATTTATTCAATAAATATTCTTCAAATTACGAGATTAATAATCTCCTTTTTTGCATTAAAAATTGGAACAATGAAGTGAAGGAAATACCTCTTCTCA
>CAXNNF010000149.1:0-4472 GCA_964203455.1 Bacteroidia bacterium | reverse complement strand
AGAATCAGGCACGTTACGATAAATCGGGAGAACAGCATTACGACATTGTTTCGGCATTTATAAAAAGTATGCGAGGCAGCGATCCCAATGCGACAGTGTATTATTTAGCGCGAATGATTGCCGGCGGAGAAGACCCAAAATTTATTGCGCGCCGCATGCTCATTTTCTCTTCTGAAGATATTGGAAACGCGAATCCAACGGCCTTGATTATGGCAAACAATTGTTTTCAGGCGATTAATGTCATTGGATATCCAGAATGCAGGCTAATTTTGAGTCAAACTGCTATTTATTTAGCTTGTTCAGTAAAAAGCAATGCGTCATACATGGCCATTCAATTGGCTGAAAAAATGGTCAATGAAACTGGCGATTTATCTGTCCCTTTACATCTTCGCAATGCTCCAACCAAACTGATGAAAGATTTGGGCTACGGCGAAGATTATCAATACGCGCATTTGTATGAAAACAATTTCGTGGATTTGGAATTCCTTCCTGAACAAATTACAGGCACAAAATTCTTTGACCCAGGTGCGAATGCCCGTGAAAATGAAATGCGTGAAAGACTAAAACGATTGTGGCTGGAGAAATATGGGTATTAGCAAATCAATAATTAAGACATTATCCATTCAAAAATCGAATCGTTAAGAACATGAATGAACACATTTAATCGTTAAAAAATTTCAGATGTGATATTCTTATTTTAGTTCGCTTCTATCTATCTTTAGCCCAAATATAAAAACTATGTATCAAGACCCTATCGATCAACTTACGATGAGCCAAAGCCGCGAAACGGCTCAGGCAACATTCATGACTAAAGTGTATGGCTGGATGACCGTCGCTTTGCTGATTACCGCTTTTGCTGCGATGTTTACGGTTAGTTCACCTGCACTTCTCGAATTAATTTTTGGTAATAAACTTGTTTTTTACGGACTTATCATTGGTGAGCTTTTATTAGTTGGCTTTCTTGTTTTGGCGGTTCAAAAAATGTCACCGATGGTTGCGGCACTCGTTTTTATAGGCTATTCCGCCTTAAACGGGTTAACGCTTGCTTCTATTTTCTTAATTTACACAACAGGTTCAATCGCACTAACTTTTTTCATCACTGCTGGAACCTTTGCTGTAATGAGTATTTACGGATACACAACCAAAGCTGATTTAACGCGCATTGGTAATTTGGCCTTGATGGCACTTGTCGGAATTATCATTGCGTCCATCGCTAACTTTTTCCTTCAAAGCGAAATGCTTTATTGGATTATCAGTTATTTGGGCGTAGCAATCTTTGTTGGATTAGTAGCTTACGACACCCAGAAAATAAAGAACATGAGTGCTTCTATAGATGTAAACTCTGCTGAAGGTAAACGAGCTTCTTTGATAGGAGCATTAACGCTTTATCTGGATTTCATTAATCTTTTCCTTTTCTTGCTCCGTTTGTTCGGAAATCGCAAATAATAAAGTATTTATACAGCCTGTCGTATTTATTCGACGGGCTATTTTTTTTCAATCCTTTTAAATAAATCAATCAATGTTAAAATCATTTTCCCTCAGTCTATTGGTTTGCTTATTCATGCAAACAACCCTTATCAATGCTCAATCGAATTCTATCAAACTTGAAGATGGAATGTATGCTGAAATGACTACCAGCAAAGGAGTTATTATCCTTCAACTCGAATTTGAAAAAACACCACTTACCGTTGCGAATTTTGTAGGTTTAGCGGAAGGTTCTATCGAAAATACTGCAAAGAAAGCAGGCGTACCCTTTTATGATTCTTTAAAATTCCATCGTGTAATCAAAGATTTCATGGTTCAAGGTGGTGATCCTCTTGGGAATGGTTCTGGTGGACCAGGATATAAATTCAAAGATGAAATTGTTCCCGAATTGAAACATACAGGACCGGGAATTTTCTCCATGGCCAATGCCGGTCCTACAACCAATGGTAGTCAGTTTTTCATCACACACAAAGAAACTCCTTGGCTTAATGGAAAGCACACTGTTTTTGGACACGTAATTCAAGGACAAGATGTGGTTGATGCTATTGTTCAAGGCGACATCATTGTTACTGTAAAGATTATCCGCAAAGGCAAGACCGCAAAGAAATTCGATGCGGTAAAAACGTTTACTGAATTAAATAAATAACATTTCTAAAAACCACTAATGAAAAATCTACTATTGGCAGTTACATTCACTGCCACTTTGGGACTTTTTGCCCAAACTCCTAATGTTACACTTCAGCAAGTTGCCAATATCACAACTTCGCCATCCAATAAAGTTACAAGTATTGCCAACTGTGGTGATGGGAGATTGTTTTTTACTGAAGCTCCGGGCCGAATTAAATTCTTCGATCCTTATGCTGTTGGAGGTGTAACAACTGCAACAACCTTCATGAATATAGTTTCTCGTGTAAAAAGTACAGGAAACGAACAAGGTCTTTTGGGATTGGCTTTTGCTCCAGATTATGCTACGAGTGGTCGTTTTTATGTAAATTATACAAATACAACCGGTGTTGGTAACACAACTATTTCACGCTTTACCGTTTCATCCGACCCGAACGCTGGAAATGCAGCTTCCGAAGAAATTCTATTTACAGTTACTCAACCATACACTAACCACAATGGTGGTAATATACTTTTTGGGCCTGATGGTTATTTATACATCGGAATGGGTGATGGCGGAAGTGGTGGAGATCCTCAAGGTAATGGGCAAAACGGAGCAACTCTATTGGGAAAAATGTTACGCATTGATGTAAGTGGAGCAACGGGCTATTCCATTCCATCTTCAAATCCATTTCTTACCGCTGGCGATAATATCCTTGATGAAATCTGGGCAACTGGGGTTCGTAATCCTTGGAAATACAGTTTTGATAAGCTAAACGGAAGTATGTGGATTGCCGATGTTGGACAAGATGTGTATGAAGAAGTGAATTTTATTCAAGGCCCCGATACAGGTGGACAAAATTACGGTTGGAAATGTCGTGAAGGGTTGCATGCTTATTCCTCCTGCATTGCACCCAACAGAACAGATCCTGTTTGGGAATTTGCTCATAGTTCTACAAATGGTTGCTCTATTACAGGTGGTTATGTAAATCGCGGTAATCTATACGCATCTTTATATGGTCGTTATTTCGTAACTGATTACTGCAGTGGTCGCATCTGGTCATTGATTCCTACTAGCAATGGCTCAACAACAACTACCGATCATGGAGCGTATGTTACACTCAAATACACAACGTTTGGTGAAGATGCTTATGGAGAAGTCTATTTAGCAGAACAAACCGGTAAAATTTCTCGCTTAACTTCTACTACTGGAAGTCCAATGGCTTTGATCGCTGCCGATGGAGATTTAACCATTTGTGCAGGAGATTCTCGCACATTAAGTACAGGTTTTAACCCATTACTTTCTTATCAATGGTATTTGAATGATGTTGCCATTTCAGGCGCTAATTCAAGTACCTATGCAGCAACAGCAGCAGGAAACTACAAAGTTGAAGTAACAAGAACAGGTGCTCCTGTAAGTGTATCAGAAGTTATTACGCTAAATCAATTTACTACAACAGAAGTTTCTATCGGAGGAATTGATGATAACTATTGTATTTCAAGCACTCCTGTAACACCTACATTAATCCCGTTTGGTGGAGAAGTGAGTGGTCCAGGTTGGTTCGAATACACATTTGTTCCAGCTATTGCTGGCATTGGTCAACACCAAATTACGTATACATACACCGACGCAAATGACTGCTCAAATTCAGCTTCTGTAGCTGTAAATGTGGAAGAATGTTTAAGCATTGAAGATGCAACTAAATTGGGCATTGAAGTTTTACCAAACCCTTTTCACGGCTCTTTTACTGTGAGATTTGCGAATAACGAAAATGCAATCAACACCTTGGAAGTTTATTCTATTAATGGTCAAAAACTGAAAAGTATATCCATTGAAAATGCAATCAGTAATCAGCAAGTCGAAATCGATCTTTCAATCCAAGCTGCGGGTATTTATTTTCTTCATTTGAAAGGATCTGCTAAACAACATGTGATAAAACTTGTTCAAGAATAATGCGTCTACGGTTTTACATCCTATCAATATTATTTCCGCTTTTTGCTTCGGCTCAAACCGATTCCTTTCAATTAGAAATTGAACCCTTTATTATGCCTGAAATGCCAGGTATTCACTCGGGCGCAATAGCAATTTATAATGGACGTTGGATTTTAATTGGTGGCCGTATGAATGGATTGCACGGTTTTCAATCCCCATTCGCATTTCCCAATAGCGGGAAGAATGAAAATGCTTGGGTGATTGATCCTATTTCGAAACAAATTTGGACTGCATCTTTAGCTGGTTTGCCAACTGAATTGTACGAGCCACTAACGAGCTCAAACATACCTTATCATCAGGATGGCAATCGATTGTATATGATTGGTGGTTATGGTTGGAGTGATAGTGTGAATGATTTTAAAACATTTTCAACACTAACCTCCATTGATCT
>CAXNNF010000148.1:0-4500 GCA_964203455.1 Bacteroidia bacterium | reverse complement strand
ATATTTCTGCCTACGAATGGCAACAAGCAACAATAATAGATTTTTATACTTGCCCGATTGCTTATCCCAAACAAAAACAGTTTTCAAAAATGGATGCCCTTGAAAAAGCCTTTGATTGCCTTTGCGAACAAGCATGTCGATTCTTGCTTCTGGATAATGAGCATGTAAAGCTTCGAGCAAGGGTGTTGCTAAAATGACATCGCCAATAAAAGCTGTTTGGATGATGAGGATTTTTTTCAAAGCGGAAGCTTCAACTTAGTCGAGTGAGAAATTAACACGAACCGTAATCGACGCTGTTTTATTTCTCGATGAAGTGTTGAATGTTCCTCCCCAAGAATAATCTTCGTTGCTGTTTTGACCGGTAATTTGGAAAATTCCCATGTCGCCAGTTTCCATTTCTCCGAGAGAAGCACCAGCATTTTCAGCAATTTTTTCAGCACGGATGCGAGCATCTTTTGCAGCAGCTGCCAATAAGTCGATTTTCAAATCGGCCAACTTGGTATAGTAATACCTCGGTTCGCTCGAACTTAATTCAATGCCTTCATTGATTAGTTCGGTAACTTCTCTCGAAACAAGTTCAACCAGATTCACATTTTTCGATTCGATGTTCACCTTTTGACTCAATTTGTAACGTGCAAAAGTGGTTATCTCAGAGCCATCTGGATAACGTTGAGTTTCATATTCCTTCTCAATTTCAACTGCCGAAAAAACCACTTCATTCACGCTAATTCCTTTAGTTACGATATATTTTTTAATGCGTTCTTGATCAGTTTTTAGGGAGTTAAACGCCTCTTGTAAATTAACAGCTCTTCTTGAAAAACTGGCCGACCAAACAATTAAGTCGGAATTGAAATCGCTGCTGGCCAAACCTGTTACAGAAATTTGACTGGGAGTACGTTTAGATTTTAAGTATGAATTTCCTAAAATCCAAGTACCTAAAATGATTGCGATTGCGATTGTGAGTGTGGGAAGTAAATTTTTCATTTTATACAGCTACATTATACTCACGAAGAGCTTCGTTTAAAGAGGTTTTCATATCGGTACTAGCCTTTCTTTGTCCAATAATTAAAGCACAAGGTACTTGATAATCACCAGCCGGAAATGTTTTAGTATAAGAGCCAGGAATTACTACTGAACGCGCAGGTACTTTTCCTTTGTATTCGATTGCTTGATCTCCAGTTACATCGATAATTTTTGTGCTTTGAGTAATCACCACATTGGCACCAAGAACAGCTTCTTTTCCAACATGCACACCTTCAACCACGATGCACCTTGAGCCAATAAAACAACCGTCTTCTATAATAACCGGACTTGCCTGAACGGGTTCGAGCACGCCGCCTATTCCAACACCACCACTTAAATGCACATTTTTTCCAATTTGCGCACATGAGCCAACGGTTGCCCAAGTATCCACCATCGTGCCTTCGTCTACGTATGCACCAATGTTCACATACGAAGGCATAAGAATCGTTCCCGGAGCAATGTAACTTCCATATCGTGCAATGGCATGCGGAACAACTCTTACTCCCAAGGCTGCATAACCAGTTTTTAGTGCCATCTTATCATGAAACTCAAAAGGTCCTACTTCAAGGGTTTGCATTTGTTGAATTGGGAAATACATAATCACAGCTTTCTTCACCCATTCGTTTACTTTCCAACCATCTAAACTGGGTTCAGCAATACGAATTCTTCCTTTATCGATTTCCTCAATTACGTCCCGAATCGTTTTTTGAACCGAACTATCTTTCAACATTTCCCGGTTATCCCAGGCCTGCTCAATGGTTGCTTGCATCATGATGCAAATATAAAGGATTGATTGTCCCAAAACCCATCGATATCATTAAAAACCACAACGGCATCAAATTATTAACAAGCTTGATTATAGACGTTGCAAGGAACCTACATGTTCTATCTTCGCAGCATGATTTCCTATTCCCGCTTTACCCTTGATAATGGTCTGAAGGTGATTGTTCACGAAGACCCGTCTACACCTTTGGCATGCATCAATATACTATACGATGTGGGTGCCCGCGACGAACATCCCGAACAGACCGGATTTGCTCATTTGTTTGAGCATTTGATGTTTGGTGGTTCAGTGAATATTCCAAGTTACGATACGCCTTTGCAAGAAGCGGGTGGAGAAAATAATGCATTCACCAATAACGACATCACCAATTATTACATCACCCTACCAGCTCAAAATCTTGAAACGGGTTTTTGGCTCGAGTCGGATAGGATGGTTAGTTTGGCATTTTCAGAAAAAAGTCTGGAAGTTCAACGCAGTGTTGTTATTGAAGAGTTTAAGCAGCGTTACCTCAATCAACCTTATGGCGATGAGTGGTTGTTGCTTCGTCCATTGGCATACCAAGTTCATCCTTATCAATGGGCCACAATAGGAAAAGAAATTAAACACATCGAGGATGCACTCATGGATGATGTGAGGGCGTTTTTCAATCGATTTTATCTTCCTTCAAATGCCATCATGGTGGTTGCGGGCGATGTAAAATACGATGAGGTAAAACGCTTGTCTGAAAAATGGTTTGGGCCGATTCCAAGTGGCAATCGTCCTTTGAGAGATGTTCCATCAGAACCTAAACAAACCGAAGCTAGACGACTTACTGTAAATCGCGATGTGCCTACTGATTCTATTACGAAAGTGTATCACATGTCAGCCCGAATGGATGATGAATATCAGGCACAAGATTTACTTTCGGATGTTTTGGGAAGAGGTCAATCGGCTCGTTTATTCAATGCATTGGTGAAAGATGAACAATTGTTTACAGATGTTTCGGCACATGTAAGTGGTAGTTTCGATAAAGGCCTGTTTGTGATTAATGGCCGTGTGAAAAATGGTGTTAGTCCAGAATTGGCTGAAGCTGGAATTCAACGTGTCATTGATGATCTTTTAGCGAATGGAATTCCGGAGCAAGAGCTTATCAAAGTAAAAAATAAAGCCGAAAGTACACATGTGTTTGGCGAGGTGAGTATTCTAAACAAAGCCATGAATTTAGCTTTCGGCGAATTGCTTGGCGATATAGAAATGGTGAATACCGAAATTGCTAAACTACATGCTGTAACTGCTGCAGATGTGCTGAAGCAAGCCCAAAGCATTTTACGCGAAGAAAATTGTTCCACCCTTTTTTATCTTAAATCAGAATGATTCAGCCCAACCGATTAGTACCGCCAACGCTTCATCCAATCGATTCGGTTAATCCGCAAATGCCGGAACGATTTAAACTATCCAATGGAATCGAAGTGTTTAGCCTTTCGGCTGGATCGCAGGAGGTGATGAAAGTTGAACTGGTTTTTGCGGCCGGAACTTCTCGCAATTTAAATCCGCTGTTGCCATCCTTTACTGCATCGATGCTTCAAGAAGGTACGCTTTCGAAAAGTGCATCCGATATCGCTTCAGCGGTAGACGATTTTGGTGCATTTCTAGAACTCGATATCGACAAAGATTTTTCTGGTATTACTATGTATTCGCTTAATAAATATTTGGGAAATACATTGCCAGTAATATCTGATTTGCTCTGCAATTCGACCTTTCCGGAACATGAATGGGAAATCATGCGTAGTAATCGTTTGCAAAAATATACCGTCAACTTGGGTAAAGTTGGTTTTGTTGCCGGCAAACGTTTTCAGGAACTTCTATTTTCAGGTTCTCCCTATGGAACGGCTTTCGATGAAGCAGACTACAAATCATTGCAAATTGATGAGTTGAAAAACTTTTATCAGCAGTATTATTCTCCAACATCGGCGAAAATCTTTTTAAGTGGGAAAATTGATACAAACACCTCCCAACTTCTCGAAGACACATTTGGCCAATTAACTGGCAAGGGAACATTTCTTCCACCTATTGAAATTCCTATTGTTGAGAACAGCTTTGAACGTAAACAGTTTATTCCGAAAGATGATGCAATTCAATCGGCAATCCGCATTGGACGAAGATTGTTTACAAAAACCCATCCCGATTATTTTGGAATGAAGGTATTAACTACCATTTTGGGTGGGTATTTTGGTTCGCGTCTGATGAGTAACATTCGCGAAGACAAAGGTTACACGTATGGCATTGGAGCCGGAATTTTATCCTACTGTTCGGATGGTTATTTTTACATCAGTACCGAAGTGGGATCGGATGTTTGCACGTTGGCTTTGAATGAAATATATAAGGAGATTGCCTTGCTGCGCGATGAAATGGTTTCTGATGAAGAGCTTGATTTAGTGAAAAGTTATATGCTGGGTTCATTATTGAAAAGTTTCGAAGGTCCTTTCGAACGCATGGAAAGATTTAAAAATTGTCATCTATTTGGGGTCGATGAGCAGTATTTTCAGCGATACACTCAGGCAATTCGAAATATTTCACCCGCACAAATTCAACATTTAGCGAAAGTTTGGCTACGAGAAGAAGACCTTTTGGAGCTAGTTGTGGGTAAATATTAATTTGTATAGAGTTATAATTTAAAATTCAATTCATTTTAAACGGCAAATAATTCCTAAATT
>CAXNNF010000147.1:0-4506 GCA_964203455.1 Bacteroidia bacterium | reverse complement strand
TAAATCCCGTTTTTTATAAATCGGGATTTTTTATTTTTATATGACACGCAAAGAACGATATCAAATCATCATTCAGTATTTCACAGAAAATAATCCCGTTGCCGAAACGGAATTGTTGTATTCAAATCCATTTGAATTATTAGTGGCAGTTATTCTTTCGGCTCAATGCACCGATAAGCGCGTAAATTTAACAACACCCGCTTTTTTTAAACGATTTCCGGATGCTCCTACTTTATCAGAAGCTTCGGTTGATGAAGTTTTTTCGCTAATCAGATCCATCTCTTATCCCAACAATAAAGCAAAACACCTGGTTGGAATGGCGCAAATTTTAACCCAGAACTTTCAAAATATCGTTCCATCTAATGTTGAAGATTTAATGAAACTTCCGGGGGTAGGTCGTAAAACTGCAAATGTAATTGCTTCAGTAGTTTATAATTTACCAACGATGGCGGTCGATACACATGTCTTTAGAGTCTCAGCAAGAATCGGGTTGACGGTAGGAGCCAAAAATCCTCTGCAAGCAGAATTGCAATTAATGAAGTATCTTCCGAAGGAGATTGTTCCAATTGCTCATCATTGGCTCATATTACATGGTCGATATGCCTGTACTGCCCGTTCTCCGAAATGTTCCGATTGTGGTTTAACGCAGGTTTGCGCTTTTTATCTAAAGAAAATGAAGGCCGAAAACAGGTTGAACAAAATGGTTTAAAAGCGGTTTATTCTTAGAAAAATTCACATACAATATATTATGACGACACTCAAAAAAGGCGACAAAGCACCAGAAATTTCAGCTAACGATCAACTAGGAAATCCAATTTCTCTCGATCAATATATAGGTAAGAAGGTAATTCTGTATTTCTACCCGAAAGACGATACGCCAGGTTGTACAGCCGAAGCATGTAATTTAAGAGATAATTACACGGAGATTTTGAATCAGGGATTTGATGTGATTGGTGTTAGCCCGGATGCTGGTAAAGCGCATCTCAAAGTCATCGATAAATACACTCTGCCTTTCAGATTAATTGCTGATACTGATAAAAAAGTGGCTGAAGATTACGGTGTTTGGGGCTTAAAGAAGTTCATGGGAAAAGAGTACATGGGTGTTAATAGAACTACATTCATTATAGGTGACGATGGATCAATTCTCGATGTTATCGAAAAGGTGGATACTAAAAACCATGCTGCACAAATAATTTAATGAGTACATTACTTATTTGACGGGCATTTCCATGCTTTTTAACAACAATGCTCATAACATTTATAGTTTTTTTTTAAAAAAATGCATGAGCGCATCCGACTTTTGACGTATTTTGTGGCAAACAAACAGAAAATATAAATCACATGAGCAAAGACATGAATGCAGAGAAGCTGAAAGCGCTTCAGGTTATTATTGAAAAAATCGATAAAACATACGGCAAGGGAACCATCATGAAGATGGGTGATAGCCCAATAGAATCGATGGAAGTGATTCACACAGGATCACTTTCGCTTGATTTGGCTTTGGGTGTTCAGGGTTTCCCTAAAGGAAGAATTATCGAGATATATGGACCAGAATCTTCGGGTAAAACAACACTTGCAATCCACGCTATTGCTGAATCTCAGAAGGCTGGAGGCATAGCAGCAATAATAGATGCTGAACATGCTTTTGATCGCAGTTACGCCGAAAAATTGGGTGTGGATGTTGAAAATCTCTTGATTTCACAACCCGATAATGGCGAGCAGGCCTTAGAAATTGCTGATAATCTGATTCGTTCTGGCGCCATCGATATCATAGTAATTGACTCCGTAGCAGCCTTAACTCCTAAGAGTGAAATTGAAGGAGAAATGGGCGATTCCAAGATGGGATTACATGCTAGATTAATGTCTCAAGCACTTCGTAAACTCACAGCAAACATTTCCAGAACAGGAAGTACATGCATATTTATCAATCAGTTACGCGAGAAGATTGGGGTGATGTTTGGTAATCCAGAAACCACAACGGGAGGTAATGCATTGAAGTTTTATGCATCAATCCGACTAGATATCCGTCGAATTGGTCAAATTAAAGACGGGGAAACTGTCGTTGGAAATAGAACGCGTGTGAAAGTGGTAAAAAATAAAGTTGCGCCACCGTTCCGTACTGCAGAGTTTGACATTATATATGGAGAAGGAATTTCGCGTGTTGGGGAAATCATCGATTTAGGTGTAGACAACAACATCATTAAAAAGAGCGGATCTTGGTTTAGTTACGAAGACACCAAATTAGGCCAAGGCCGCGATTCAGTTAAAACACTTTTGGGTGATAATCCTGAATTGATGGAGGAGATTGATGCACGCATCCGAGTGGCTATTTCGGGTGTAGTAGCTCCAAGTTTAGAAAAAGCTTGATTTAAAAAAGAATATGAACTTCCCTCAAATTCGCAATTTGGGGGAAGTTTATTTTAGGTAATTTCCCCGCTGAAATTCACCTTGATTTTATATGCGGGTTCCCTTTATTTTTTTCAATTTGGCTTTATGCATGATCTGTATTTTTTCATGCACGGAGACAGGTCAATTAGATCTTTCAACATCTGCGGGTATAAATGCCGCTTTGTCAAAAGATTCGAATAATACAGACGCACTTTATGCGCGTGCCAAATTGTACATTTCTCATAACAGTCCCGATTCCGCCTTGCAGGATATGAAGCGATTAATTTCGCTCGATTCAAGCAAATCCAATTATTTCATCACATTGGGCGACGTCTACCTAATGACGAACCAAACTCGGTATACGCGTCAAGCATTAGAACGGGCAATTAAATTGGATGCGTCAAACAAGGATGCACACATGAAACTTGCCGAACTTTTTCTATATGTAGAAATGAGACAAGAGGCTATCAATGAAATAAACGAAGTACTTAAAATTGAAAAGTCAAATCCCAAAGCGTATTACCTAAAAGGAGTTATTTACAAGGAATCGGGCGACACAAGTTTGGCTGTTTCGAGTTTTATGACTACCATCGAACAAGATCCAAAGAATGTACTTGCTTTCGAACAAATTGGTTTGATATACGCGAGTGCTCAAAATCCAAGAGCTATTGATTATTATCAATCGGCTTTACGTCTCGATCCCAAGAATTCACTCACACGTTATAACTTGGGGATGTTTTACCAAGAAACTGGCCAACTCGATAAAGCCATGGAAACCTATGAGGAATTAGTGAGCATCGATAAAGCGTTTGCCAATGCATATTATAACATGGGTTTTATTCAAGTTGAGTACAAGTCGGATCCTACAATTGCTTTACCTTTCTTTGAAAAAGCAGCCATAGTGAACGGAAATTATCCTGCGGCTGTTTACATGCAAGGTGTTTGTAAAGAAAAGAAGGGTGATAAAGAAGGCGCCATTTCAGAGTATCGTAAAACTTTATCAATCAATGCACGATTCGAAGATGCCCGAACAGGGTTGATTCGTTTAGGCGCTAAGCCTTAAAATATTGCTCATTAGAAGGCAATTTTATTTAGAGCGAACCAATTTTAATTTTTTGATAAATCTATTTCCTGATTAAGATTAGCGACAATAGCTAATTATCTTTGCAAAATGATTCATCTTACACTACCAATTATTCTGGTCACTTCTGTTATTTCAATTCTAACGTTTAATCGTCCGGAATTGATGGCGCGTTATCAATTTAATGCATACATGATTAAACATCGGAACCAGTGGTATCGTTTTATTACGCATGCTTTTCTCCATGCCGATTGGATGCATCTTATTGTGAATATGCTTGTTTTATATTCATTCGGGCAATTCGTGGAGATGAATTTAGCCTTTCGTTTCGGAGATCTTTCCCCAATCATATACCTCGCACTTTATTTTGGAGCTGTGATTGTTTCATCGATTAGTACGTTTCAAAAACACAAAGACGACCATTGGTATAACGCTGTTGGTGCTTCTGGAGCTGTGTCAGCGGTGATGTTCTCGAGTGTTGTTTTCGGTCCTTTCATGAAAATTTACTTGTATGGCATTTTGCCTTTGCCTGCTATACTCTGGGCTGCTTTGTATGTTGCGTATAGTATGTATATGGGCAATCGTCAATCCGATAACATCAACCACGATGCGCATTTGTGGGGTGGTTTTTATGGAATGTTATTCACGCTGATTTTGAGTCCGTCAACTGCACAGGATTTTATTCAACACATTCTAAGCATTTTTTAGGTTATGAGTAAAGCGGTGTTTTTAGATCGTGACGGTATCGTTAACAAAGAACTTGGCGATTACATTCTTCGTTATGAAGAGTTTGAGATTTTGCCTGAACTTATTCCATTTCTTTTCGAAGTCAAGCAACGAGGGTATAAAATCATCATCATTACCAATCAGGCTGGAATTGCCAAAGGATTGTATAACCACGATTTAGTTGAAGCCTGCCATGATTTTTTAAAAGAAGAACTTTCGGGTCATGGTATTTATTTGGACGAAATATACTACTGTCCGCATCATCCCGATTTTGGTGAATGCCTTTGCCGAAAGCCCAAAAGTTTGTTAAT
>CAXNNF010000146.1:0-4514 GCA_964203455.1 Bacteroidia bacterium | reverse complement strand
GGCATCGTGTATTGAATATTTTATTAAGCACTAAATGCTGCTCATTGAATTATAACGCTGTATGAATTAAAATTCCATTACATAAATGCTACTCAAATTTCAACTTATAAACTCACAAAAGCAAGTTATTTTTTTGTTATTGTTATCTTATAATTTGTTAAAATATGATTATTCAATGGCTTTTGACAAATTCATTTTATAAACAAGAAGAAGTTGAAATTCCGATATGGATATGGAAACTAAAAAACAGTAGTCATTGAATTTTCATTAAATTCGCCACTTATTAATCCCATATTAAAATGAATAAACCCATTTTTAGTTTTATCACAAAACTGTTTACTAGTGGAATTGGGCCATTGAAGCTTATTTCATTTTCTTTTATTTTGTTTTTCGGCATGCTTGCCCAAGCACAAGACACCCAAATACGAGGTTTTGTAGATTTTGGCTCGAAATACGATGCCCAAAAAGAGCAAGTGAATTTCACATTGGGAGAACAAGATTTATTTATTACCTCCGATATTTCCGATCGGGTGTCCTTTTTAGGTGAAACTGTTTTTAAATTTTCAAATCTATCTCCCACTAAATTCGATATAAGTATCGAGCGAATAATTCTGAAATACAACATCAAAGGAAACCACAACATTTTATTTGGTAAGCACCATACGCCTGTTAATTACTGGAATGATTCCTACCACCATGGTCGCGTTTTATTTCCTACCATTTTTCGTCCTATGATGTTTGATATGGGAGTTATTCCTTTGCACACAACCGGTTTGCGATTCCAAGGACAAAATTTAGGGAAACTTCGCTTAGGATATGACGCCTTGATAGGAAACGGCGTTGCATCAAACGATTTTGGTGATCTCAATCAAATGAAATCCTTGATGTTGGGGGCACATATAACGCCCATTGATGGCTTTAGAATCGGGTTGAGTTACTATAGTGATTATATTCCCAAGGGGGCGCTACTTCATCATTCAAGCAATGTAAGCAAGCAAAATGTGAAACAGACTATGTACAGCGGTTCAGTTTCGTATTTTGGAAATAAATTCGAATTGCTTGCAGAATCATCTGTTGCGATTAATCAAAATGATTCAACTGATGCTACTGTTAGTCCAACGGCTTATGTGTATGCTGGTTATCGCACGAAATTTAAATTGGTTCCATACATGCGCGTCGATTTATTGGATTTCAGTTCACAAGAAGTTCTTTTTTCCAACAAAAAACATCAGGGTGCATTGCTTGGTTTACGATATGAAATCAACTATTTGGCGGTGTTGAAACTCGAGTATAATTACACCGAATCGATGTCCATGTCCGATCATTCCTCCATGACCCATACCAATGCAATCAATTTTCAGTTCGCCATTGGATTTTAAAACCTACCCAAATGAGAAAAATAGTTAAGAATTTATTGCTCAGTTTAATAATCATTGCATCAATCCTATCATTGTCGAGTGCTACCTCGGCCGATGAGCCATCCATCACGGTTATTGCGAATGAAAAAGGAGCCCAAACCACTCTCACAATGAAAGAGTTAAAATCCATATTCCAAGGGGAAAAGCAACGCTGGCCCGATGGCACTAAAATCTCCATTGCGTTTATGAAATCATCCACTCCAGTGGGAAGTGCAACATCATACAAAGTATTGAAGATGAGTGGCGATCAACTCAATAAATTCTGGCTTGCACTTGTTTTTCAAGGTAAAGCAAAAGCTCCTTTTTTCTATGGTACGGCAAGCGAAGTGGAAAATTATGTTTCTCAAAATGCCGGAGCAATTGGTGTTGTTGAAGCCGGCTATCAAGCTAAAGGCGTTAAAGTTATTTCCATCGATGGAAAGAAATCATTTTAATAATTTTTGAATATGAAACTTTCACTTAAGTCGAAGATTTGGATTACCATGCTTTCGATTGTGTTGATGTTCGCTTTTTTTGTACTGCTTTATTTTCCAGAACAACAGCAAAAATCTTTGTTAAGTAACTACAATACCGAAGTTCAAAATTTGTCGAATACAGTTGCTTTGGGGGTGAAGATAGCACTAACAGAACAGAATTTTGAAGGGGTTTCAACAGCCATGGACTTTGTAAAACAGAACAAGGAATTGATTTTTGTGAGCCTTGTACAAACAGGCGATTCTCCCAAAGACAAAACCGTTCTTCAGACGTTTCCTGAAAGTTATCCGGTTAAAGTCAATATGCCTTCAAACGATACGATGATTGTCAAGCAAACTTCATTTATCACTCCCACAATGAGAGGTGAAATCATGCTTGGCATGGGAACTCATCAAATAGTAGAAAGCAAAAAAGAGATCAGAAACACCTCTTTAATGGTCTGTTTCATCGTTTTGGTTATTGGAATATTTATCGGATTTCTTTTATCTAAAAACATTACAGTTCCAGTATTAGCACTTCGTGATGCAGCCCTGAAAGTAGGAGAAGGCGATAGAACGCAGCAAGTAAGTTCACGTGGGCAAGATGAAATTGGAGAACTTGGTAGGGCATTTAATAAAATGGTGAAGGCGCTATCTCTCGCCGAATCTGAACGTAAAGCAGCACAGGAGCAATTGATTCATTCCGAAAAGATGGCATCCTTGGGCCAAATGACAGCCGGAATTGCTCACGAAATAAAAAACCCGTTAAATTTCGTCAACAATTTCTCCGCACTATCTGTTGAGTTATTACAGGAACTTGAAGAAACTACAGACGCTGAAGAGAAATTGGAGATCATGGAAAGCCTTAAAAGCAATCTAACAAAGATTACTGCACATGGTAAACGCGCAGATTCTATTGTGGCAACCATGCTCCAGCATTCTCGAGGAACAGCTGGGGAAAAGGTTCCAACCGATATCAATCAGCTTTGCTCCGAATATACTGATTTGTCATTTCATGGAATTCGCGCTACTTCTCGGGAATTTAATTGTACAATTACAAAAGACTTCGAAGATAATCTTCCGCTTATAAATGCGATTCCGCAAGATTTAAGTAGGGTAATTCTTAATCTCTTAAACAACGGTTTTTATGCAGTTGCCGATCGTATTAAAAAATCAGAAGATCCAGCGTTTAAACCCGAAGTTCGTGTTACAACCATGAAAAAAGACGGAAGTATTTTTATTCATGTTCGAGATAACGGAAGTGGAATTCCAAAAGACATCAAGGATAAAATTTTTGAACCTTTCTTTACAACCAAACCAACTGGAGAAGGTACAGGTTTAGGTCTCTCATTGAGTTACGATATCGTTGCCAAACAACATCAAGGAATGATGAGTGTGCAATCGGAAGAAGGAAGTTTCACCGAATTTACCATTCAAATCCCCATTTAAATTGCTATGAAATTACTTGTTGTTGACGATGAATTGGATGTGAAGGACATGTTCCTTCAGCGATTCCGTAAAGAAATAAAAGCGGGAAAAATCTCATTGGTTTTTGCACATTCAGGCGAAGAAGCGATTGAGTTGTTATCCCAAATGCAACCCATGGATATTGTGCTAATTTTGAGCGATATCAATATGCCAGGAATGACTGGATTTGATTTGCTTAAAGTGGTAAAAGAAAAACTTCCTGACTTGAAAATATTTATGGTTTCGGCTTATGGCGATGCTTTGAATATGAACAAGGCAAAGGAGCACGGAGCTGATGGTTTTATTGAGAAACCTGTTAACTTTCAATTATTGGAAGAAAAGATTTTTAGTGCACAATAGAAATTATGGCTGAACGAATTTTATTTGTGGACGATGAGCCAGATATGGAAGAGCTTATTAAGCAGCGACTTCGTAAGCATGTGCGTGAAGAAAAATTCATATTAGAATTTGCTGGTAATGGACGTTTGGCATTAGAGAAACTCAAAGAATTCGACGATATCTTCATCATCGTTACCGACATCAATATGCCCGAAATGGATGGTCTTACCCTGCTTTCGGAACTTTCGAAACTAGATAGACCTACACGAACCTTAGTTGTTTCGGCTTATGGTGATATGCAGAATATCCGTTCGGCAATGAACAATGGGGCATTCGATTTTGTAACCAAACCCATAGATTTTATCGACCTTGACCTGACACTCGAAAAGACAGTTCAGGAAATATTGTATTTATTGCAATCGCTCGATACAAAGCAGAAATTACAAGACGAAACCATTGAGCGTATTAAAGCCCAAGAAGATGCATTAAGACAGGCGGAAGAAAATGCAAAACTCATCATACAGCAAAATATTATGCTGGAAGAAAAAGTTGCTGAACGCACATTAGAACTTGCTGAAAAAAACGAGATTCTAAATGTCGAACTTCAACGAAGCGAACAATTATTACTCAATATTCTTCCTTACGAAACAGCGCAGGAATTGAAAATGAGTGGTAAAGCTCTGGCTCGCTATTATCCCGACATAACGGTGATGTTTACCGATTTTAAAGGATTTACGCACATCGCCGAAAAACTATCGCCCGAACAATTAGTGCAAGAAATAGATGAGTTCTTTACGGCTTTCGACCTAATCATGGAGAAAAACGGCATCGAGAAAAT
>CAXNNF010000145.1:0-4519 GCA_964203455.1 Bacteroidia bacterium | reverse complement strand
AAAACGAGTAGAGGATGCATGATGGATTTCTGTGAACGCAAGGAAGAAATCACCTTAAAAATGCGCACTGCAGATATTTGCAGCGATTGCCAAAAGCATATTCAAAAATCAGAGTTTCCTTTCCAATACATTCGATATACGCTCGATATTATGGAGGCTATTCGCAAACAGCTTTTATTTAAAGAGCGTTACGGTATGCTAAAACAATCTGCTTCATTATATGTGAAAGGACATTTAAAGCACCTTTACATTCCTGAATTGGGCATGTTGAAAATAGATCTAACTCCACTCGAACGATCTGTTTACCTTCTATTCCTAAATCATCCAGAAGGAATTAAGTTGTCTGAAATTTCAAAGCATCGAACAGAATTAAGTAAGCTTGTTCATCAGCTTAGTAGAAGTGAAGATAAAGCGGTCATTGAATCTGGAATTGATTCGCTTTGTAAATCAAACAGCAATTCCCTAAGTGAAAAACTAGCACGAATCAAAAGTAAATTCGAAAAACACCTGGGAAATAATTTAGCAGTTCAATACATCATCAGCGGACCAAATGGGGGAGAAAAAAAAATAAATCTCGAACCGAGTAAAATCATTTTTAAGGATTGAATTCTACTGCCAAATTCTAAAATGATCTTGTATTAAAGCGTGATTAACGTTTTGCGTGTAGGCGAATTATCCATGAGAAGCTGCCAAAAATATTTGTTTCTGTTAATCTTCTGTTATGCGATCGTGCTTCTTATTCTATGAATTTTCTTCAACAAAATACATATCAATCTCATAATTATTCTTCGCCTGAATCTTTCCACGATGTGTGCAACTGAATTTTTCTTTCACCAATTCGTAAGTGCTTCCACTGATGTTTACTTTTCCGGCTTCACCACTTGATTCCATTCGTGAGGCAATGTTTACAGTATCGCCCCAAATGTCGTAAGCATATTTCTTAACGCCTACTATTCCAGCTACAACCGGACCGGTGTTAACGCCAATGCGAATATCAAATCCTCCCAAATCTCCAAGGGGCGCTTCTTGTTTTCTTGCCAGCATGAAATTTCGAATTTCAAATGCGGCTTTAAGCATATCTTCTGCATGAGAAAAATTTGTTGCCGGCAAACCGCTTGCGCACATGTATGAATCGCCAATGGTTTTTATTTTTTCAATTCTATATTTCTGAATAATGTTATCGAAGGCGCTGAAGCAGGTGTGTATTTCATCCACCAATAATTCAGCGCTTACATATTTGCTTATAGTGGTAAAGTCCTTGAAGTCGGTAAACATAACCGTCACCATTGAATACGATTTTGCTTTTGCTGCGCCCGTTAGTTTTAATTCTTCTGCTACCTCGGCAGGGAGAATGTTGAGCAGCAATTCTTCTGATTTCTTTTTTGCAATAGCGGTTTTTCTCAAGTTCATAAAAATGAATCCTGACAGCAACAGAAATAAAATGCTACCAAAAATAAATCCATCACGTACCAATTTATCTTTCTTCATCTGCTCTTGCGTAAGAGCATCTTTTTTTTCTTGATCAGCTTTTGCTAATGATTCTTTATTATCAAAGTCGTGCTGCATTTGCTGCTGTGTAATTTTTTTTGTATTCTCTTTATTTACTAAACTATCACGGGTGTTGATATAGAGTTTGTAATGTATCAACTCTTGCTTAAAGTTACCTTGTGAACTGTCTAAAATTGCCAAATCCCGGTAGAATAAAACTAAATTCCTCAAGCTATTATTCTCTTTTGCAATTGCCAATCCTTTATTAAGGTATTGAGCAGCTTCACTATATTTTTTTTGTTTAATAAATATTTGAGCAATGTTACCATACGCACCTGCGATGTCTAACACCCGTCCTGTTTCTTCAAAAATTTTCAAACCGGCCGACTCCATTTTTAATGCTTCAGTATAATTGCCTTGCTTTGAATATATTGATCCAATCTGAAGGTATGCACCTGCAATACCCTGCCTATCTCCAAGATCTTCAACTGTCTTCAAGTATGTAAGATAATTCTTAAGCGATTCTGAATAATTGTTTTGGTTTTCATAAAGATATCCGATCTGCATAAAGCATTTAGAAATGCCAATTTTATCACCTATTTCCTTGAAAATTTTTAAACTAGTAGAATAATTCTTCAATGCTTCCGGAAAATTACCTTGTTCATTATAAATCAGTCCGATACTTTTGTATGAAACTGCAATACCATTTTTATCTCCTATTTCCTCAAATCTTTTTAAGGCAAAGAAAAAATTCTTCAATGCTTCGGGGTAATTGCCTTGATTTATATAAATGGTTCCAATTTTATTTTTCAATCTTGCAATACCTTGTTTGTCAGAAATTTCTGTGAATATTTTGAGAGATTTATTATACATTAAAAGAGCTGTTATATTATCTCCGTTAAGAGATTTGATACCTCCTATACTCTTGCAAGCATTGGCAACCCCTTTTTTAAAACCAATTTGCTCTGATAGTGCAAGGCTTTCGTTGGCATAAGCCATTGACTTATCTTGATCATTTTTCAAATAGGCAATGGAGAGTGCATTCAAAATATTTGCCGCGGTGCTATCGAATAGCGATTGAGATTTTATATGCAACTCCAGCTTGTGTGCATTATGGTTTTTGAGTTGGGTTGTTAAAGAGTCAACGAGGTGTTGTTCTTGGGCGAAGCTGTTTAGCGTTAGAAGCGCAGTCGTTAAAAGAAAAAAAAGTATTTTCATATTCTGTTCGTTTCTTGCAGCCAGTTTGAAGTTTGCAATGCCGCTTACCATATTAATTAATTACTCGCGTGCAACCATAAATCTGGGATTGGCGAGCATAAAGTTTCAGATGCAACGAATGTAACAAATTCGACAATGTTTCAGTTATGCACAATACCCAATTTTTTGGTGTGCGATGTCATATGCTACAAGCATATATCTGTTTTTGGTGTCGATCATTACAAATGAAAAAATAGGCCGAACATTTTCGCAATCCTTCTCAGCAAAAGAAACCAATGATATTCTCTATTCAGTTTAAGCACCTAAGCTTTTTTTTAACTCTTTTGAAATATTCATTATTTGAATTTTTAACAATGTAAAATTGAATAAATCTTACTGTTTTCAGATATTAAGTTAAAGGTAAATTATTTTTGAGGCGTTGTATTTTTTAAGATCGAGCAACTTCTCCGTTTACAACTTGCTTATACGATAATTGAAATCTAATTTATTTCTAAAAATTTAAAGCAAATCTGTATATTTGTAATTAAATAATCGTTAATTTATTGATTAACAAATAATTAAATCGATAGCATCAGGTTTTACAAGCTATTTTCTTAATAAACACTATATGAAATCAAGGTTTACATTTTTATGTTCTTTTTTATTCATCTCACAGATCGTTCTTGCACAAGGTGGCTGGCAAAGAATTTATTCACCAATCTTAGGCGGAACATTGGGCGATGGTATTGAAGCGGTGCGTCAAACGACAGATGGTGGTTATATCCTTGCAGGTGTGAGTGAATTCGGCACTTCTGGTGGAAACAATCGAATTGTTAAAGTAGATGATCTTGGGAATATTCAATGGACCCAGAGTTATTCTAATATGGGATTGCATTCCATTGCAAATAATATTGAAATAACGGCTGATGGTGGCTATATCATTGAAGGCACTCGAACGAATGCTTCAACCTATGTAAGTGAAGTTTATTTACAACGTATCGACGCGAACGGAAATCAAGTGTGGTTGAATATTTACCCTGAAGCTCAAAACTCTTACAGCGGAAATACGACCAGTGATGGAGGATACATCCAAGTTGGTTATTATGACAACAATGCCATTCAAGATACTATTATCATTGTTAAAACAGCTGCAAACGGAACGGTTGATTGGTTAAGAAAATACCCAAATACTGGAACAGGAATAGAGCGTCTTCCTATTGCAATTAAGGAAACCAACAATGGTGATCTACTTATGATGGGATACAAAGACATTGGTTTTGGTGGAAATAATTTCCTTTGGCGATTATCAGCTTCAGGAGATTCAATATGGCAAAATATCTATGGAATGCAGTCTAACTTTCCAGAAGCATTAGGAGGATTAGTTGAACTAGCAGATGGAAGCATTGTGGTGGTTAGTAATGATGCCCCCACTTTTGGTTCTAATAATGTGTATGTTTTCAAAACAAGTCAAACGGGTACTTTACTTTGGCAAAACCGATATGCTTTAGGCTCTGTTGCATTTGGGACAGATATTGATTTGACCGATGATGGAGGTTTTATTCTTACTGCTTATAAAACGATTTCTGCCTCAAACCGTGTTTTACTTATAAAAACAGATGCATTTGGAAATCAACAATGGTTTAAAGAGTATCAGGGTAATGGAGTTGGTAGTTTTAAATCCTTCAGTGTTCGCCAAACAAGTGATGGTGGATATATAGTTGGAGGAGCGAAAATGCAATCGGCATACACCCGCACAAATTTATACCTGATTAAAACAGATAGTCTAGGTGAGATTTATGGAAATACCATTCAAGGAACTGTGTTTGCAGATGCC
>CAXNNF010000144.1:0-4525 GCA_964203455.1 Bacteroidia bacterium | reverse complement strand
CTTTGAAATTTGGATGGAATTCTATTTACCACACATTTCTTCCGGGAAAAATAGATGCGAGTGGTGCATTTAGTAATGTTGTTTCGAATGAGAACCGTTATGCTTGGGAAAATGCGGCCTATTTAAACGATGAATGGAAAGTGAATAGTTTGTTAACGTTGAGTTATGGCTTGCGATTGAGTGAATTTAGCTACCTCGGTCCAGGTACTATCTTCACATACAATAATGAGGGTGAAATTGCTACAGAGCGCTATGCGAAAAAAGGCGAATTTGTTAAGAACTACCTCAATGTGGAACCACGTTTGAGCGCCAATTATCACCTCAATGAAAAACAAAGCATCAAAGGGGCGTATGCACGCACAGTTCAGAACTTGCATTTACTTTCCAATACCACTTCTGGAAATCCAACCGATATCTGGGTGCCGAGTTCTAACAATGTAAGTCCAGAGCTCTGCGATCAGTATTCGATGGGCTATTTCCGAAATCTAAAGCAGAATACGTATGAGTTTTCGGCTGAAACCTATTACAAATGGATGCAGAATCAAATTGATTATCGTAATGGTGCTCAACTCGCTTTCAATCAGCAGGTTGAAGGTGAATTAGTTTATGGCGTTGGAAGGGCTTACGGGTTGGAATTATTAATGCGTAAAAAAACTGGAAAATTCACCGGATGGATAGGCTATACGCTTTCTCGCACAGAACGGAAATTCGATGAAATCAATGAGGGGAAATACTTTGCTGCTCGACAAGATCGTACGCACGACATTTCGATTGTGGCGATGTATAGTGTAACAAAGAAACTTTCGCTCTCTGCAAATTGGGTGTATTATACAGGAAATGCCATTACGTTTCCAAGCGGAAAATACCAAGTAGATGGTCAAACCGTAAACTATTACACCGAACGCAATGGTTACCGAATGCCAGCTTATCATCGCCTCGATTTAGGTTTGACTTGGTACCGCAAGAGCACTGATACCTATGAGTCGAATTGGAACTTCAGTATTTACAATGCCTATGCACGAAGAAATGCCTATACCATTAGCTTTCGCGACAGTGAAACCAATCCAGGAACGACCGAAGCCGTAAAACTTTCATTATTCAGAATGGTTCCTTCAATCACTTATAATTTTCATTTCAAATGATCCGTTTTAGCCCTATAATTCCTGCGTTCCTGTTATTAATAGTGCTATTGAGCAGCTGCGAACAAGTCATTGATTTGCCTTTACGTGATAGCGACGCACGTTTGGTTATTGAAGGTGGCATCACCGACGATCCAGGTTCTTGCCGTGTTCGCTTGTCGCGTGTGGTGAATTACGACCAAAGCAATGATCCCTTGTTGGTTTCAGGAGCTTCGGTTTTAATATACGACAATGGAACTGAATACTCACTCCCGGAAATGGAAACTGGCATGTACGTCAATCCTCAACTCATTGGAATTCCCGGACATGTATATCGTTTGGTGGTTACGGTTGATGGAGAAACATATTCATCTACCAGCTTTATGAATTCTAAAGTGGAGATTGATTCCCTGAGTTTTGAAAAACAATCATTCTTCATGGATACCAATTTGGTTACGCATATACATTTCAAAGATCCGGCTGGAATTGAGAATTATTACCGCTACCGATTCTCTACAGGTGGGCCACTTAACAATGAAATTCAGATTGACCGGGATTTATTTTTCGATGGACAAGACATCAATCAACCTTTGTTTGGACAAGGTCCCAAATTATTTCCTGGCGATACCATGTTTATTGAACTCTGGGGAATAGATAAAGGAGTGTATGAATATTATTCAACGCTCAGAGAAATTCTTGATGGCGCTGGCCCTTCTACTGCATCACCCGCCAATCCAACAAGCAATATTTCAGGTGGTGCAATGGGCTATTTTTCGGCATTTACGGTTGCTCGAAAATGGAGGGTTGTTGAATAAAATTCAAACCTTATAAACCATAAGCGATGTTGAATCCCAATTATTATAATTCACGAATATCGTAACGTCCATTTTTAAATGGATTTTCAGATAGCAAGAAGGTGGTTATCTTTTTAGCCACATTTTCGGCAGAATCGAGTTGATTCAATTCTTTTAACTCTGTAAAACGAGCTAAATTTGAGAAGGAATGTTTATCGCTTTGCCGAATTTGTTCTTGCATGGATGTATCAACAACGCCAGGTGCAATTGAATAAATTCGGGTCTTGATGTCGTTTCGTAATTCAACCTCTTTCATAACAACGGCAAAGTAGGCATCCAAACCAGCTTTGCTGCTGCAATACATTCCCCAGCCGTCGTAAGTATTTTTGGATGCGCCACTTGTAATGGCTACCACCGTTCGTTTTTTATGCTGGGTTTCGTGTAAAAATTGATTGGTTAAAATGGACGGCGTAATTAAATTGAGTTGAAACCCCTGCTGAATCATCGCATCCGAAACTTTGCCAACATAGCCAATTTCACCCAAGGTTCCGGCATTGTGAATGAGTAAATAGTCTTCAGCATCTGGATTTAATCCCAAGGACAAAGCATTCACACAATTCGAATCGGATAAATCGGCAATTACATGAATATAATTCTCATGTTCAATACTCTGATTTCGAGAAATACCTGTCACATTCCAACCTTGCTCCAACAATTGAAGCGCAATTTCTTTACCTAATCCACGAGAAGTCCCGGTAACAATTGCCAGTTTCACACTTTCTGCAAGGCTGTGTCTATATCGGCCAACAAATCATCTACATCTTCAATTCCAACCGACAAACGAATCAATCCTTCCACAACACCAATGCGGTCGCGTTCCGATTTAGGAATGGAAGCATGCGTCATAGATGCTGGGTGGTTCACCAATGATTCAACTCCACCCAAACTTTCAGCTAAGGCGAATAAATGCGTTCCCGTCAAGAAACGTTTTGCCGCGTCCAATGATTCATCTTTCAATATAAAACTCATCATGCCCCCAAAATCACGCATCTGCTTTTTGGCAATGTCATGATTCGGATGATCTTCAAATCCTGGCCAGTAAACCTTCCCAACTTTCGGGTGATTGCGCAAATGATTGGCAATGATGCGCCCGTTTTCGCAATGCGCTTTCATACGAACGTGCAATGTTTTTAATCCACGAAGAACTAAGAAACAATCCATCGGACCTGGAACGGCACCACAACTTTTTTGAATGAAATAAAGTTTTTCGCGCAATTCAGGGCTGTTCATCATCAAACATCCATGAATCAAATCGCTGTGACCTCCCAAGTATTTTGTACCCGAATGCAACACGATATCTGCTCCCATATCAAGTGGGTTTTGTAACCACGGTGTAGCAAAAGTATTATCAACGGTAAGGATGATGTTTTTGCCTTTCAAAATAGCCGCAACAGCAGCAATATCAGTAATACTCATCAAGGGATTGGTTGGAGTTTCGGTCCAAACAAGCTTGGTTTTATCGTTGATGTACGGACGAATATTTTCGGGATTGCCCATGTTCACAAAGTGAAAACGGATGCCCATTGGTTCATAAATCTTGGTAAACAATCGGTAAGTTCCACCATACATATCATCGGCAGCAATCACTTCATCGCCTGGTAAAAGCAATTTCATAACCGTGTCGGTTGCCGCTACACCACTTCCGAAACTTAATCCGAATGCACCATTTTCAATTGCAGCCAAACAATCTTCTAATGATTTACGTGTTGGGTTTTGAGAACGCGCATATTCATACCCTTTATGGGTTGCAGGTGCTTCTTGAACGTATGTAGAAGTTTGGTAAATCGGTGTCATGATAGCACCGGTAGTAGGATCAGGCGATTGCCCAGCGTGAATGAGTTTGGTTGCAAGTTTCATAGTAAATACTCTATAAATAAATCGAGCTCAATTTGAATTTATATGATATGCTTGATGGAAATTAATCCAATGAAGCAGGGAGAATTTTGGTTGAGATTTCACCGAAACCAATACGAACATCATTGTTTTGAGCAAAAGCACGCATGTAAACTATGTCGTGGTCGTTGATGAATTTTCGTTCGGTATTATCAGGCATTTTCAATGGTTCTGTTCCTCGCCAGGTAAGCTCGAGCATAGAACCATAGCTGTCGCGAATGGGACCGCTGATGGTTCCCGAAGCATACAAATCGCCCACTTGAATATTGCATCCGTTCGAAGCATGATGCGTAAGTTGTTGCACCATATTCCAGTACATGTAATTGTAATTGGAATGAACAATGCGCGCAGGATTAAATCGGGGTGATTCAATAAGCACCTCCAATTCAATGTCATAATTATGATTGCCTGTAAATTGCAAATAAGGAAGCGGAGTTGGGTCTTGCTCTGGACCTTCAACACGGAAAGGTTCCAATGCATCCATA
This sequence comes from Bacteroidia bacterium, assembly GCA_964203455.1. Lineage (GTDB taxonomy): Bacteria > Bacteroidota > Bacteroidia > M30B66 > M30B66 > CALQRR01. Next base: position 175 of record CAXNNF010000144.1, on the reverse strand, counting down.
CTCACCACCCAAGCACTCATGGTTGATGCAAAACTTTTTCCTAAAAATGGTCCGAGTGGAACGTATTCCCAACTTTGAATATCGCGGGCACTCCAATCGTTAAAAAGCACCATTCCAAAAATATACTCTTCTGCTTCTTCCATAGGAATTGGTGTTCCTAAAGGATTTGATTGAC
>CAXNNF010000143.1:0-4529 GCA_964203455.1 Bacteroidia bacterium | reverse complement strand
TAAAGTTTATTCAAGCTTACCAAAACTCTGTGATTGGTTAATTCTATTTAGAAATTGTGTAACGTAATAAGTGTATTTTTTAATAAAATTATTGCATCATGGCTGTTGTAGTAGGCAAATTAAATTCAAAAAAACACTTCAAAAATCCTCAGTGAAAACTGAAAATTATTCCAAAACAGGGAACTTGACTAAGCATTTTGGTAAACTGAAAAGAAATATTGATGGTTTAACATACCAAATCTCTTTAAGAGAAAATGAAGATTGATTTTATAGCTTAAATCAATTACTGTCCATCAAAAAGATTCATTCTAATTTCTACGCCTCACATCAAATCTTTACCAATATCGCGGCGGTAATAAATGCCATCATAGCAAATCTTGTTGATGTTTTGATACGAATTATTCACTGCGCTTTGCAAGGTTGGCGCAAGAGAAGTAAATGCAAGTACACGACCTCCATTTGTTAAAACAGCCGTTTCAGATTGACTCGTTCCGGCATGGAAAACCAATTCTGACGCAAGCAAGTCGAGTCCGTGAATGGATTTCCCTTTTTCGTAATTGCCCGGATAACCTCCCGATACAGTTACAACAGTTGCAGCTGTTAGCGGGTTAGTTTTTAATTCTATTTCATTGAGGCGCATTTCGGCAGTTGCTTGGAATAATTCAAGGATATCGTTTTCTATACGCGGAATAACAACTTCTGTTTCGGGATCTCCCAAACGGCAATTGTACTCAACCACCATCGGCTCTCCTTCCATATTCATGATGCCGATGAAAATAAAGCCTTTGTAAACAATGCCTTCTACTTTCAGGCCTTGCATGGTCGGTTCAATAATACGAGTTCTGATTTTATCCATAAACTCCGGTGTACAAAAAGGAACAGGAGAAACGGCTCCCATTCCGCCAGTATTGAGTCCTGTATCGGCTTCACCAATGCGCTTGTAATCTTTTGCTTCTGGCAGAACAAGGTAATTTTCTGAATCGCTGAGCACAAATACTGAGCACTCTATTCCCTGCATAAATTCTTCAATCACCAACACATTGCCGGCATTACCAAATTTACCACCCAACATTTCCTCCAATTCTGTTTTAGCACTCTCGAGATCTGGTGCAATGATAACACCCTTTCCTGCAGCTAATCCAGAAGCTTTTAACACATAAGGCGCCTTCATTGTATGAAGAAAATCCTTGCCCTCTTCCAAGGTAGCCGGAGTAAAACTTTTGTAACGCGCCGTTGGAATTCCATGACGCATCATAAATGCTTTCGAGAAATCTTTGCTTCCTTCGAGTTGAGCTCCTGCAGCATTTGGACCAATAACAGGAACATGATTAAGCAATGGATTGGCTGCAAATGCATCTGCAATACCCAAAGTAAGCGGCTCTTCGGGACCAACCACCACCATGTCAATTTGGTTGGCTATGGCAAAAACCATCACGTCATCAACAGAATTAATATTGATTTGGATATTTTTTCCAAATGAGGCCGTTCCAGCATTTCCGGGTGCAATAAAAAGTTGACTGAGTTTCGGACTTTGGGCTATCTTCCATGCCAATGCATGTTCACGACCACCTGAACCTAGAAGAAGGATTTTCATGCTTCAAAAGTCCGAGATTTTTCCCGTAAAATGAAAATTAAAAAATCTAATGGATATTTTTCAAGAACATTTCTGCAATGCGAATATCGATGGGGCGAGTAATCTTGATATTCTCTTCGTTCCCTTCAACTAGCGTAATGTTGAAATCAGCAGACTCAGCAACCGAAGCATCGTCGGTAAAATCGGGTCGATATTCTTGCTTGTACGCTTCAATGATTTTCTCTGCTTGAAAACACTGAGGCGTTTGAACCGTTCTCAATGCATCGCGAAGAAGCGCTTCATTATTTCCATCAGTATGTAAAATTCGCATCGATTCGCTTGGTTGTAAAACAGGAACAGCAGCACCATAAAGCAAAGCGGCTTCGAAAGTTTTAAGTATGGTAGATGAACTTACCAAGGGGCGAACTGCGTCATGAATACCAACAAGACCCGAATTCACCAAAGCCAATCCGTTTTTAACAGAATGAAAACGCGTTTCTCCTCCCAAAGCAATTTGATGGGGAATATCAAATTTGAATTGAGCTAGTAATTCATTCCAATATGCGAGATGTTCGCTAGGAAGAACTAACACAATAGCAGCATCGGGTAAAGTTTCACTGAATCGATTGATGGTGTGCATCAAAACCGGCAAACCATCAAGCAATAAAAATTGTTTAGGAATGGCAGTCTGCATTCGCTGACCACTTCCTCCTGCCACGATAATAACGTGGTGCTTAGTCATTAGATTATAAGCATCGCATCGCCATAAGTAAAGAAGCGGTAATTTTCTTTAATCGCTTCTTTGTAAGCATCCATTAAGAAATCATGTCCTGCAAAAGCAGAAACCATAATTAATAAGGTGCTCATGGGCATGTGAAAATTGGTGATAAGCGAGTCTGCTACTCGGAAATCGTATGGAGGAAAGATGAACTTATTGGTCCAGCCACTGTATTCTTTCAAAAAACCTTCAGTCGAAACCGAACTTTCAATGGCGCGCATAGTGGTGGTTCCAACAGCAACGATTTTGTGTTTTTCGGCCTTTGATTTATTCACAATTTCGGCAGCTTCAGGAGTGATATACATCTCTTCGCTATCCATTTTGTGCTTACTTAAATCTTCTACCTCAACATTACGGAAACTTCCCAAACCAACATGGAGTGTCACTTCCGAGAAATTGATTCCTTTCAATTCCATACGTTTCATCAACTCACGGCTAAAATGCAAACCTGCTGTTGGAGCAGCAACTGCACCTTCGTTTTTCGCAAACACCGTTTGAAAACGATGAACATCTTCTTCATCGGGTTCGCGGTTTATGAATTTCGGGATGGGCGTTTCTCCCAAAGAATACAATACTCTCTTAAATTCTTCGTGGGGTCCATCAAACAAGAAACGCAAGGTGCGTCCACGTGATGTGGTATTATCAATTACTTCAGCAACAAGCGAATCATCTTCACCGAAATACAATTTATTTCCGATACGAATTTTGCGAGCCGGATCAACTAAAACATCCCAAAGACGGCTTTCGGCGTTTAATTCGCGAAGCAAAAACACTTCAATTTTGGCCCCTGTTTTTTCTTTATTTCCATACATCCGCGCAGGAAATACACGTGTATTGTTGATGATAAACGTATCGCCATCGTCAAAATATTCAAGTACATCACGGAACATGCGGTGTTCAATCGTTTTTGTTTTGCGATTCAATACCATTAAACGAGATTCATCGCGGTTTTCGGTTGGACGTTCCGCAATTAGTTCCGGGGGCAATTTGAATTTAAACTGAGATAACTTCATACGATTGGCAAAATAAAAATAAGTGTGCAAAGGTATAAAAAACTGCTTCTGTTCGACTCCCTTCTTTGAGAGATTCCATTATCCTAGATTACAGGGTTGCATTAAATTAATAATGAGTTGTTTATGAGAACAATTCTATTTCATTTGAATCGTTTCATTTACAGAAAATCATCAAGCGTCAATTCAATTGGTATTCCACCTTGCATCGTTTATAAGTAATTGTATTCGGAAATGAATGTGAAATGCCCTTTCGGATATTTGTAGTATGAACAAACCATTTTTGACCTTCCTTTTCATTGGACTCGTGTGGAATTCCCTTTCCGCGCAAAAACAAAGCAGCACATCCGAATATATTCAACAATATAAAAACATTGCCATCCGCGAAATGCAGAAGTATCAGATTCCAGCTTCCATTAAAATGGCTCAAGGAATCTTGGAGTCGTCTTCGGGAAACAGCAAGTTGGCCATAGAAGCCCGAAATCATTTTGGAATAAAATGCAAGAAAACGTGGATAGGTCCAACATTTATCCAAGACGATGATGCCAAGGATGAATGTTTCCGGAAATATGAAACCGTTCTCGATTCGTACGAAGACCATTCGCAATTTCTCAAAACGAATGCGCGTTACGGAGAACTTTTCAATCTTGATATTACTGATTACAAAGGCTGGGCGCACGGTTTAAAAAAATGCGGGTATGCTACCAATCCGCAATATGCGCAATTGCTAATCAGAACCATTGAAGAACACAAGCTTTATGAACTCGATAAAGGGGGTGATATAATCGCTGAGAAGCCGAAAGAAAAAAACAAGACAATCTCCACTCAACCTCGAACTCCTAGAAGTAAATCGAACGATACCGACTTACCCGATTTTGAGATAAAGCAACAAGGTGGCCGTTCAGTAATGGTGCGCAATAGAGTTCAATACATCGTTGTTAAACAAGGCGACACCTTCGAAAAACTGAGTAAAGAACTGGAACTCATGAATTGGCAATTGCCCAAATACAATGACCTAACATCTTCGAGCAAACTTCAAGCAGGCGATGTCCTTTATATTCAACCCAAACGAAGAAAGGCAACATCTAAAGAACATGTTGTTAAATCGGGCGAAAACATGCGTTCAATTTCACAAACACATGCAATTAAACTGAGTCGCTTGTATAAA
>CAXNNF010000142.1:0-4538 GCA_964203455.1 Bacteroidia bacterium | reverse complement strand
AAAAGGAAATACGTTCAATTAAATTCCAAATTAAGTCTCTGTTTAGTACTTGTTGCTCAGAATAAAACGGCCGCTGAAATCGCTACAATTCTCGCTAAATCAGAAAGAACTGTAGAAAAATACATTGTATTTTTAAAGAAACACTTTGGCGTTTCTAAGAAAAAAGAATTAGCAGAAGTTGTAATGGAAATCGCTAAGTTTTAGAAACAAATTTTCGATGCGATAATATTTTAATTTGCTGATACTCTGATGTACTGATGTGGTCGATGTGATGATACTTCGATGTGATGATATTTTGATGTGCTGATGTGCTAATAAATTCTAGCATGTTTTATCAGCACATTTTTTCATCAGCACATCAGCATATCCTTTTCACATCAGCACATTTTCTCATCTTCAAATTTTCAAATCTTCAAATCATAATAAAGTCCTCGACTCTGTATCTTTGGAAAAAATTTCAGCCTTGAAAAATTTCGTTTTTACTTTATGTGCATTGTTTTGCGCGCTCATCACACAAGCACAATGGCGAGTTTCAACACCTTATAATGGAGCCATCAACGATATTTTCTTTACCGATCGACTCACCGGTTTTGTGTGCGGGCAAGCGGCTGGAATCGGAAATTGTTCAGGCACCACATCTATTCAACGGACTATCGATGGCGGCGAAACCTGGATTCGCATGAATACGGGTTCTACTTCGGCATTAACACGCTTGCATTTTGTTGATTCATACACCGGTTGGGCTGTTGGAGCATCGAGTGCGGTTTTAAAAACAATCGATGGCGGACAAAGTTGGACCATCCCATCATCGGGCGTTGGAGCGGGTTTAAATGATATTCATTTTCCTACTGCAAACGTTGGTTTTGTTGTGGGTTTGAATGGCTTAATTCGAAAAAGCAGCAATGGCGGAACGTCTTGGACAACAATCGCATCGGGTGTTACAACAACATTGAATTCGGTGTGGTTTGCCGATGTCAATACTGGTTATTTTGTTGGGAATTCAGGAGTCATCAGGAAGACAACCAACGGAGGTACAACATGGAATAGCGTGTATTCGGGTAGCGAATTCTTCAGAGAAGTTTGGTTTGCCGATGCAAATAATGGTTACGTTCTCTCGAATAACAAGATCCTTAAAACTACCGATGGTGGAAATAACTGGACAACTTACAATGCACCTGTTGGACAAAATTGGTTGCGCATGAATTTCAGCAGCATCCTTTCGGGAGTAATTGTTACCGACGGAAGTTTTATTCTGAAAACAAACAATGGCGGAGAAACGTGGAATTCATTCCCAACCGATTTCAATGAAACCATGGGATGTGCATTTTTCTTGGATGAAAACAACGGTTTCTTCGGCAGTTATTCTTTAGGACGCATTACCAAAACAACAGACGGTTGCAACAGCTGGAAGAATATGAACAGCGGCATGGGAGAACGCATTCTGGGAATTGACTTTCGCACTCCACAAAAAGGCGTTTTCGTGAGCAACTCCGGTGGAATTTTCACTACCACAAATGGCGCTCTCAATGTGCGTAAAATGCATAGCAATACTACCCTTTCACTCACTGCTGTTAATTGGATGAACGACAGCACCATCATTGCTTGTGGTGATAGCGGAACCGTTTTACGTTCCACCAATTCGGGTTGGTCTTGGAACGAAATAAACACCGGTACCTCCGAAGTTTTATTGGATATGTTTGCCATTGATTCGGTTCGAGCATACATTTCTGGAAATAATGGAGCTGTGATAAAAACTGTTGATGCCGGTCTATCATGGACATCCGTTTCCATAGACACCATCCTTCCACTCAGAGGCATTCACTTTTTGAACAAAGACACTGGAATGACTTGCGGCGATTTTGCGGTCTTCAGAACCAACAATGGTGGAGCAACATGGCAATTGAAAAATGATAGCATCCAGAGCACATCCGATTTCAATGATGTTTGGATGACCAGTAATTCCATTGCTTATGCAGCTGGCGGATTTGGTCGCATGTATAAAACCAGAGCCGGTGGTGAAATTTGGCGACGTGTTTTTCCCGCCGATAATACCAATGCAGAGATTGAGGAAATGCAATTTTTCACTGACTCCATTGGCTATTTCGCACGTTTGGGTAGCCAATCGATTACGACAAACGGTGGAACAAATGTGGGTTCTATGTCAACGTATTGCTTGGCAAACAATGGAGGTATCAATACTATTGAAATGTACTCGCAAGAATATGGGTATTGTGCCGGTGGATTGAGCGGTGTTCTTCACACATTAAAGCCATTCGAATTACTTCGAACGTATTTGCAAGACTCCATTTTTTGTTCTGGCAGTCGGATTTTTGTAGGATACAATGCTGCGGGCTTATTATACAACAACAATTTAATAACGGCTCAGTTGAGCGATGCAAGCGGGAGTTTTACCAATCCAGTTTCAATTGGATCCTATGCTGTTCAAGCGCCCGAAACCGATCCATCAGGAATTATAACCTGCACACTTCCATCCGGATTAAATGGTAACAATTACCGCATTCGGGTAGTTTGTGCTTCTCCCGATTTGACAAGTCCTGACAATGGATTTGATATACAAATACGAAGCAGCATTCAACCTCTAATTATCATCGACGCTACTCCGGATGTGGTTTGTTCGGGGCAAAGTCTAATGCTAAATGCAAGTGGAACCGGCCTTGGAATGAATCCTCAATATGCATGGACGATCAATGGAACTGCTCAATCCTTTGAATCTCCAAGTATTTCTATCGATACTGTAAACGCTATAACAAACGCTTCCGTTCAAATTACAAGCAGTTTGACTTGCGCTTCACCCAATACAAACACTACCTCAACTCAGGTAAATATAGCAAGTACAGCCACTGTTTATGCAGGAAACGATGAGGTAATTTGCGAGGGAGAATCCATTCAATTGGGAAGTCAATTCAACGAGAATGTTATTTGGTATCCGAGTAATGGATTATCAGATGCTAGTGCCAATGAACCTTTTGCCAACCCAAATTTGAGCACAACATATTATGTAATTAGCAATTTATCGAGTTACTGTATCGGCAAAGATTCCGTTTTCTTCTCGGTTAATTCAATTCCTGCCCAACCTGTTATTGTTTTAAATGGCGGACAATTAAGCACAAGTCTTCAATCTGGAAACTACACCTGGTTTTTGAATGATGTTATTTTGGATGGCGAGAACAGCAATAGTATAACCATTAATGCTCTTGGGAATTATCAAGTACAATTCAGCGATACCAATGGATGTGTTTCTCCAATTTCTTCTGTTTTCACCATTGGAAGTGTTGGTATTTTTCAAGAACATGCAAGCACTTCGATGCACATGGAGAATCAAACCTTGATGATACAATCACCTATCGGAATTACCGATTACAGCATTTTCGATATCAGTGGACGATTGGTAATGAGAGGCAAATTGCATTTATCTTCTCAAATTACATTGAATGGAATCAACGCAGGAATTTATGTGATTCGTTTTTCGGGGGATGTGATTTTAAAATCCGAGAAGTTTGTGCTGAATTAAGAGACAAACCCAAAATAAACGCATAAAAAAAGCCGCTATGAGCGGCTTTGGAGCGAAAGACGAGATTCGAACTCGCGACCCCGACCTTGGCAAGGTCGTGCTCTACCAACTGAGCTACTTTCGCATTGGGTTGGCAAAAGTAAAATAAAATCGTTTTCATCAAAGGATTTTCTTTCAAAAAAATTTAACCTCCAAGTAATCGCTTGATTTCGTTGAGTTTTAAAAGTGCGTCCATGGGTGTTAAATTATTGATGTCGGTCTTTTCCAATTCATCTTTGATGTTTTCCAAAACAGGATCGTTGAGTTGAAAGAAACTCAATTGCATTCCAGCTTGAACCGATTCCGGAACTTTAGGCGAAGCACTCCCCTCCTCTTTTCGGTGTAATTTCTCCAATTCTTTCAAAATCTCCGTTGCACGATCCACCAACTTACGAGGCATTCCCGCCATTTTCGCCACGTGAATTCCGAAACTGTGGTTCGAACCACCTTCTTTCAGCTTTCTGAGAAACAGCACCTTTTGATTGACCTCCTTCACCGAAACATTATAATTCCGAATTCGTGGAAATCGCGCTGACATATCGTTGAGTTCGTGGTAATGCGTTGCAAAAAGTGTTTTCGCTTTATTAATGGGCTGCTCATGCAAATATTCGGCAATGGCCCAAGCAATGGAAATTCCATCGTACGTACTTGTACCACGACCAATTTCATCGAGTAATATCAAACTTCGTTCGCTCAAATTGTTGAGAATCGAAGCAGTTTCGTTCATCTCCACCATAAAGGTAGATTCTCCACTGCTTATATTATCAGATGCACCTACTCGTGTGAAAATTTTATCGACTAAGCCAATTTTTGCTGCTTTTGCAGGAACAAAACAGCCAATTTGAGCCATAATCGTTATCAATGCCGTTTGCCTCAATAATGCTGACTTCCCCGACATATTGGGTCCTGTAATCATCATGATTTGCAAATCTTCAGGATCGAGTCGCACATCGTTCGATACATATTC
>CAXNNF010000141.1:0-4543 GCA_964203455.1 Bacteroidia bacterium | reverse complement strand
AGTCTCGTAATTCAGTGTGTCCGATAGGCCAATAATGCGCTTTAGCTGAGATGCAGCAGTGTATTCAAATAAGAGAATAGATCGATTAAATGCGGGCTGATACGAACGTTGAGTCATGTCGCCAACTACAATTTTCGTCAATTGGTTTTTGCCATTGTAGAAATATTCCCAACAGGAAGCAGTATCCTTTTTTGAAATGGTATCTATTCGATAAACACTGCCGGAAAATATAGAGTCGACCAATTCATTTTTTTCTTTGTGAGCGGAATAAAAATAGGTGTTGTAGTATGCTCCTCCACGACAATTATAGGATTGAGTCGTGTATTCTTGGCTATTCCACTTTTCTATTGAGTCGTTGTTGTAATAGTTGAATCCTCCCCACATAAAAGGAAACGTTCCCCAAGTAGCATTTTTTGCTGGTGTATATACCAATCCTTCCAGGGGCGTTTCTTCAGGCTCTTGCCCATTGTCCCAATAAATAATTTCTTCTTTATTGTACTGTTTTAGACGTCTTTTCTCGCGCCATTTGGGAAACAGTCCTTTCTGCGGTAAAGTATATACAGTATAGGTGATCATCATAGGTAAATTGAACGAAACCCACATCACTCCGTCTCCATCCCATTGTTGCACTTCCACTTGACCATTCTCAGTTAGTTCTGTAGTAATGGCCAATGGCTGTGCATAGAGCGAAACAAGAGGAAATGTAAAACCCAGAAAAAGTAAAAGTCTTTGCATCATTGAAATAGCGTTTCGGCTAATTCATCAAACGGAAAAACAGCATTGTATTGTTTGTCCTGAATACTTTCTGCTGTAATTTGAAGAAACAATGGCCTTCCATCAATTGTATTAACCGATATGGTAATATGTCCATACAATTGTTCTTTTTTATCTTTCTTTTGAATTCCAGAAAGACTTGGTTTTAAAATGTGACGTTCAATTTGCTCTGAATGTCCCGCTCTCGCTATGATTTGTCGATCGCTTAATGATACAGTATATCCGATGCGCATAATTCGATCGCGGAAATAATCCTGCAAAAAAGGAAAAAGTTTATTTCCCATCGAGTCGGTGTAATGAAGCAGAACATGACGAGAAGTCCCATTCACAAATACATGCATGGGCACATCTCCAGATATTCCCAATTTATTGAGCGTGTAAGCTGTGTAGAGATTTTTAAGAATCTCGTTATGACCGCCTTCTGACAACCAATTTTTTAACTGCGATTTATAGGTACGTGAGCGCACCAACATTTCCTGACGAACGGGTTCATCCTTTTGAGGCGATATAAATACACGCTTTACAAATTGTGAAAGGTTTTCAAACATGGAATGAAAACGTTCGTCAGGGAAATTTAGTATTCCGAATTAACGGTCGGCAATATTTACATAGTTGCGTTTTACAGCTCCTGTATAAATTTGACGTGGACGAGAGATAGGTTCTTTGTTGCCCAACATTTCTTTCCACTGAGCAATCCATCCTGGTAAGCGGCCAAGCGCAAACATCACCGTAAACATATCGGTTGGAATACCCATTGCGCGGTAAATGATTCCTGAGTAGAAATCTACGTTTGGATACAATTTGCGTTCTATAAAATATGGATCGTTCAGCGCAGCTTCTTCCAATTGTTTGGCAATGTCGAGCATTGGATCACTCTCACCTAGTTTATTAAGCATCTTATCGCATGCATCTTTAATGATACTAGAACGTGGGTCAAAGTTTTTATAAACTCGGTGACCAAAACCCATTAAACGGAAAGGATCGTTTTTGTCTTTTGCTTTATCGATGAATTTTTGAACATCTCCACCATCTTTTAAAATTTGTTCAAGCATTTCAATCACCGCCTGATTTGCTCCACCGTGCAATGGTCCCCAAAGTGCACAAATACCGGCAGAAATGGATGCGTATAAATTTGCTTGAGAAGAACCCACCATTCGAACAGTGGATGTTGAACAGTTTTGTTCATTATCAGCATGAAGAATTAGGAGTTTATCCAAGGCATTGACAATGACTGGGTCACACTCGTAATCTTCGGTAGGCATAGCAAACATCATGTATAGAAAATTCTCAACATAGCCCAAAGAATTTCTTGGATACATCACAGGATGACCGACTGAATTCTTGTAAGCCCAAGCAGCGATCGTGCTGAATTTAGCCAATAATCGAATAACAGTAAGTTCGATGTCTTCCTTCGAACGCCCTGATTTTGGCTCAGGATAAAACGTAGAAAGAGAACAAATAATTGAAGCCACAACGCCCATTGGATGAGCTTTAGCGGGATACGCTTCATAAAAACGTTTCATGTCTTCATGAATAAGCGTATGTCGAGTTATGGCAGTTGAAAAACGTTCGAGTTCTTCTTTTTTTGGTAGTTCCCCATGAATAAGCAAATATACCACTTCAATAAAAGTAGAACGTTCGGCTAATTGCTCAATAGGGTAACCTCGGTAGCGAAGTATGCCCGTTTCTCCATCTAAAAAAGTTATTTCACTGGTGGTAGCACCCGTATTTTTATACCCTGAATCGAGTGTGATGTATCCTGATTCAGCACGAAGGCTTTGAATATCGATTGCTTTTTCATCTTCCGAACCCTGAATAACAGGAAGTTCGTAGGTTTTTCCATCTAGCGTGATGCTTGCATTTTGACTCATTACAGTTTAATTTTATAAAGGCTGCAAGTTAATAAACCGAATAATAGCTTGGTGATTTTCTTTAGAATAAATCGTTTGGCTCATGTACTTTTGTTTTTTTGAAATCTATTTGAAATATTCTTTCATTATGCGTCGAGTTTTTAGGCCTTTAACTTTACTCACTTTGGTTTTTACCTTATTGGTAATTTTAGCTGGATCGGTTGTTAGAACAACCGAGTCGGGCATGGGTTGTCCAGACTGGCCTAAATGTTTTGGGTATTACATTCCACCAACACATCCCGACCAAGTAAATTTCCATCCCAATCAATCCTACACAAAAGGAATGATGGTCATTGTAAATGATACTTTATGGCGTGCAACAGATTCTTTTGAAAGTGGGGATTTTTTCAGCCGAGAACAATGGGAGAAATATCCCAAGCACGATTACGCAGAATTTTATGTGCAAAAAACCTGGATTGAATACATTAATCGTTTGCTAGGTGCTTTGTTGGGAGTTTTAGTTTTTGGGTGTTTTGTGACATCCTTCTTTCAGGCCAAACCCAAAAGGGCACTTGTACTGTGGAGTTTTTCTTTGGTTGTATTAACCGGATTTCAAGGTTGGTTAGGTGCTTTGGTGGTTTCTTCGAATTTGGCTCCGGTAAAAATCACCATTCACATGTTTGCCGCTTTGTTATTGCTGGCAATAATACTTTGGATCGTAGAGCTTTCACGTAACTCTAAAAATGAAATTCAAACAATTAAGAAACATGACCCCATTTTTAAACCTATGGTAATTGTGGCGATTGTTTTTACACTTATTCAAGTTTATTTGGGGACGCAAGTTCGGGAAGCCATTGATATAATTGCCGAAAGCTTGAATCATGAACAACGGAATTTGTGGATTGACTTGCTTCCTTCCTCATTTGTTATTCATCGGGCCTTGTCCCTACTTGTTTTGGCGGTGAACGCTTTTGTGCTTATTCGGGCATTTGATCAAGCAAACAAAGTGATTAGAAAAATCGCCCAATTGATTGGTTTGCTTGTATTAGCAGAAATCGCTGTAGGCTTTTCGTTTATGTTGTTTGATATGCCAGAGTTTTTACAACCAACACATTTATTGCTTGCTTGCTTATTGTTTGCTGTTCAAACAAAACTCTTCTTTGTAATCAATCGAAAAGAAAAGAACTCTTGAGGAATTATTTCCACTGGAGTGTTTGAATAAGATGTTCGATATCGCTTCGAATAAATGATGTCACCGGTTCGAGTGAATCGGCATTGGGAGCTGCATAAAAATACAATGATCCTCTTAAGAAATGCGATGCACTGTCGCTGATATGAAATTGAATGGATGATGCGGCATTTCCTCCAATTTCATAGATAATTCCGAACACTTTTTTTTCAGGAATATTGACAGTATATTCTTCTATTTGACTTGCTTTTGCAGCATGTTTGTATGCCAAATTGCGCGAATCTTCGAATAGTTGGTTGAGATTTCCTTGAACATCTTTATAGCTTATATACACCGTAGCATGTTGCTTCGAGAAAGTTAAGTTCGCCCAGCATTTTTCCATTTTTCGAGTTGTATCAATCTGCACTGACGCGTACTGCGGAAACTCAAACCCATAAGGGCATTCTGACTCGAACTGCTGATACGCTTTTTCGGGCAAATCGATGCGGTAATATCCTCGAGGACGAGGCATTGTAATTTCTTCTTCGGAACACGCGCACAGAAGCGACATTATTAAAGCCACCAATAATGCCAAAAAATAGCTAATTCTCATTCAATAAATATTTTTATGCTGGCGAATATAACGAGGATTTTTGCACGCTATTTTATTTGGGGGAAGTAATCTGCTTATTCTTACTGCCAACAATTTAATGCTGAAGCAACGATTTTATAAAGCAATTCCATTGATTTG
>CAXNNF010000140.1:0-4555 GCA_964203455.1 Bacteroidia bacterium | reverse complement strand
TCTAAGTTTTGTAAACGACAATATTGGATGGGCAGTTGGAAATGCTGGAATCATTCTACATACAAGCAATGGCGGGGTAAGTTGGCAAGCACAAACAAGCGGGGTCACCACATATTTAAACGGCGTTCACTTTTTGGATGAAAATCGCGGCATTGTGGTGGGCAGTTCCGGCACGTATTTAATAACGACAAACGGAGGTGCAACATGGTTAAATCGCACAAATGGCAGTACAAATAACGATTACACAGATGTGTTCTTCACGAACGATTTACACGGTTATGCTGTAAGTGGAATTAGCATTTCGGGGATAGGTACCTTTTCGAATTTGAACCCAACAGTTCCTTATTGTCCGGGCGATGCCATTGGATTTAACTCGTTCGATCCATATTACATGCCCAATTTAAGCAGTCAAGTAGTACTCGAAATGACCGGCATAAACGATGATTTTTCATCTGCTTCCATCATTGGAACTGGAATCGTTGATAGTGTTGGATTAATCACTGCTAATATTCCAATAACTACGGCTGAAGGAATTTACAAAACCCGTTTGCGCGATGTGAATGATGCCTCCAAAACTTCGTTTGAGAAATTCATCACCGTTTCTTCAGCACCAATTGTTTCGGTGAGTATTCAAGAAAACAATTTAGTTGCAAGTTCAAACCAAAGTGTAAATTTTCAATGGTATGCGAGTACTTCTGGTATTTTCATTTTTTATGCAAATGGAGCATCTGTTCCTATTTCGGCTGGACAATATTATGTGGTTGCTATTTCGGGTTGTTGTACAACGTACTCAGAAACCTACTCAATTAGTCTTTGTAATGGACAAGCAACGTTTTCAAATGTTTCACAAAACCTTTCAATTTGCCAAGGTGAAGTTTTGCAAGTAGGCAATTCAACCTATACCGAAACTGGAACATACACCGACTCGCTTACGAATGTTGCAGGATGTGATAGTTTGGTGCTCACAAATTTAACTGTAATACAAAACCCAACACCCAACTTAGGAAACGACACCCTTGTTTGCGATGGTCTATCGGTTATTGTAGATGCAGGTGCCGGTTTTTCGAGTTATTTATGGAATTCGGGACAAACTACACAAACCATTTTAGTGAATTCGGATGGTTTATACAGTGTGCAAGTTTCAAATTCAAATGGATGTTCAGTCAGCGATTCGGTAAATGTAGCCTTCGACTTTTGTCTATCTGCGGAAGAATTAGCTAAGGAGAATATGCGCATTTACCCCAATCCTTCGGTAGGAAAATTTACGATTGATGGACATTGGAATAAAGCGCATTGCCGCATATTTTCTCTTATTGGAACCTGTATTTATGATGCCGTTTTAACATCGGGCAAAAACGAAATTGAGATATATGATGCTGGAATTTACCTCGTTCAAATTGAACACGACGGCATCATCTCAAGCAAAAAAATAAGCGTCGCCTCAGGAAGTTCTATCCATTGATTTTAGTTTTTCACCATGACTGAAAAAGAAAAAATGCTGGCTGGCGAACTATACAACCCTGCCGATCCTGAATTAGCGGCTGAACGAGTGCATGCGCGAAAAATCACCAAAGCATTTAACGAGTGTGATCCAGCAGATGTGCGAGAAAAAGACATTCTCTTAAGGCAACTCATCAACGCCAAAGGAAGCTTTCTCATCGAGCCCACTTTCCGATGCGATTATGGCTACAATATCCAACTAGGAAAAAACTTTTTCGCTAATTTCAATTGCGTGTTTTTGGATGTGGTGCCCATTGCCATTGGAAACAATGTAATGCTTGGTCCGGGCGTACATATTTATACTGCAACGCATCCAACCAATCCGCAAGAACGCCTTACTTTTTTGGAATCGGGTAAGCCCGTTAGTATTGGAAATAATGTATGGATTGGAGGTGGAGCCATTGTTTGTCCGGGTGTAAGTATTGGCGACAATTGTACTATTGGAGCAGGAAGCGTGGTAACGAAAGACATTCCCGAAAATAGCATTGCTGTTGGAAATCCTTGCAACGTGATTCGCAAGTGTTAATCATATTCGCTCAAATAATCCTTCGAGCGAGCGGTGTTCCTTTCTGCGTTTGAACGACCAACATGGAAATAAATTTCGCAAGGGGTTCAATGTCCAGATCGACACTGGCTTTTTCTAACGCTGCCATATAAACCGTGCGTTGTTCAACGGGAATAATCGTCCACGGATATCCGCCCGAACACAACATCACATTCATGAGAAAGCGACCTAAGCGACCATTCCCGTCTGAATATGGATGAATGTAAACAAAGATAAAATGCCCCAACACAGCGCGAACTGAAGCTTCTGACTCACTACTGAGCAATGCCATAAGTTCGGGCATGGCATCGCGAACGGCTTCAACATTGAGCGGCACATGTTTGGACGAACCGATATACACTTGATTATTTCGGTAGCCCGCCAAATCAGAAGCTTTTATTAAACCCGCCAAAACACTTGGAGCCCAGAGTTCTCTATACCACAATCCGTGATCATCATTGGCAACCTCTCCGGCATTCTCTTTTTGAAGAATACGCTTAATACTTTTCATTACCACTATGGTCGATTGCCAATAACCACGAGCAGCCATAGCCTCGCGATGTTGCTGATCTTCTTTGTTCTTTTTAGGATTCCAGGCTCCTTGTCGCACACGCTCAATCAACTCAGAAGAAACCTTGTATTTTTCTATTGATAAGGAATGGTAAGCATCAGTAATATATTGCTCTTCGATGCTTTGAATAAAGGTTTTCTTATTTTGAGGAATACCAGGCGCTTCCGGAAAATTACGAATAACAACCTCCCGCATCTCGTTCCACATGAGTCGAATTCGATTCACATATGGAGAACGATCGCGCATTGATAGCTTAACAGGTGTAGCAGAAGCAAAAGGATCGTTTTCACGCACATCATATCCTGCCGCTTTCATGATGCTAAGTATATCAGTAGCAATTTTCACCTGCCCTGTATTTCTGAATGCACCAGCCAAACGTCCAGCAATTGTACTATGACCATTTTCGATGAGCAACCGAATGATTTCGGAAGAATCGCTAATCTGCGAGAGCGCTGTTCGAACATCCGTCGGATTTTTACTAAAGATGGTTGGTGAACAATGGATCAGCGACGAAGGCAAAGACAAAATGAACAAGCCATCCTGTTCCATGATTTCAGCAGAATTGGGCAACTTCGATTTCATCGAAAACAAAGAGGTATTAAATGGCAAAGGAGTAATGGAATTGCTCCCTTTGCTCGATCGCACAATTAACTGAAATGGCACTGTGCGGTTTCCTGCATGCATCAACAAGGATTGATCGCCCGACAAACAATAGCCATCGTTGAACCTTTGCTCAAGGTAACGGGAGCAAAATCCCCAATAGGATGTATACCAAGTGGTGCTATCGCCATATTGTTCGTCTTCGGGTGTAGCTATGAACCAACCTTTAATAACCTCAGTAAGAAAATTACTGCGAATTAAACGCTCTCGATGCATTCTACTAAGTTCATCTTTTTTGATAGCGACTATATCCAAATCCTGGAGGGCTTTAAGCGCCTCTAGTGCCTGAGCTAATTTCTCTCTTGGTGCAGCCATACATTCATAATTTATTATCTAAAGTTATAATTCCACGCTGTGCTAAAATTAGTTTTCCGCGCTGTGCTAAAACTAGGTTTCCGTGCTGTGCTAAAATTAGGTTTCCGTGCTCGTTTTTAAAATACAATCCCAAAAATACACATTATATTCCAATATAACAACACATTAAGTCATTTTAAATTAAAAATAAAGATAGAATTAGTAAAGATTATTATTGATATAAGTAAATGATTTTAGATAGAATACAGCAATAAAACCATGTTTTAAAATTAGGTTTCCGAACGTTTTTTTATGTGATTAGGCATTAAATAATCAAAAGCGGATGTTGTAAAAACAAAAAAGCCGGTGCTATAAACACCGGCTCAATTAAAAATATTTATAGAATATTAATTCACAGGAACCGGCTCCAACCAAATTTTCAACCCTTTTAGATTGAAATCATGAAGCAACATGAATCCTGGTTTGAATGCCGTTATGTTCTTGTATAGTGCGTAAGTATCGCTAGCATTACTGTCGGAATTGAAGCTGTATTGGTCAGCTCCTGTTGCTTTAGCAAATTTACCCAACTTGTTTAGCTTTTCTGAAACCCAACGATCCATATCGATGCTTGGGATATTCTCGGTAGATTTCTCTCCCAAAGGAAGGAAATATGCTTTGCTTTTAAAGCCATCGTCGTTACGGTAAATAATAATCTGCTTGCCGTCTTTTTCGATAAGTTCCTTGTAGCAGAAAAATCCGCGTCCATACATGTATTGGGCAATGGCTAAACCTTTTTCGCTTGCAATTTTCCCACTCACACGAGCTTCTTTGTTTTGTTTTGCAACAACATCAATTCTGCTTAAGTTTCCGGTTGCATCAAAATTAAAGAACACAAAATCTAATACGGTAAATCCAATTTCACCTGCCGCTGAAGATCCTCCACTTGTTCCTAACAATGCTCCTGCTCCCGATCCAGTTAAGTTTGC
>CAXNNF010000139.1:0-4556 GCA_964203455.1 Bacteroidia bacterium | reverse complement strand
AATTATGTTGGGACGGCGGAGTATTTTTCTCTGGTGGCACTGTAATTCGCAATACATTATATTGGAAATCGGATGTTTACACTACTGCATTGATGCTTGAATCGCTTGTTATTTATCAAGATTATATAATTAAACAGTCACATAATAAGGAATAAAAACAATAGAATTGATTAGATTTGCATTGTGAATTTATTCCGATTATCATTTATTTTAATTTTTTCTTTTTTTCTTTTAAACTTAGCAAAAAGCTCTGCGCAAATAATTGAAGAAATTAATGTTGGCAATGACATCGACAGCAGCTATTACGATGTTTACCAATTGGCCGAAGGTGATATTTGGTTAGGTGGTGAGTTTGGTGTTTTAAAAAGAATGAGAACCGATGGAACAATTCAATCCATTGTATACCCGAACAATGGGTCAAACATCCTCAAATTCTTTCGCATCGGTCATTTCTTGTACATCTCTGCTGACCACGGAACAATTTATAAATTCAATCTGATTACTGAACAAATTAGTAAAACTGAATTTCCCAATTTCAAAAATCGTTGTTTTTATGATTTAACGTATAACAACGCAGGGAAATTGATTGTTTGTGGTGGGAGTAGTGGAATTGGTCGGGGGAAAAAGCGAATACCCATGGGTTTTGTGGCTAGTATTGATACATCATTAACTCAAGAGCCCGAAGTAATTTGGAAAAACTCACGAAAGTTTGTCTGGGCTCTAAGTCAAGAAAGAGAAAAAGGATTTTCTGCTGCCATTTTTAATGGTACACATTCCACTATTTATCATTTCACGGAGGCAAATAAAGATTCTGCAAGCAAGGGGGTCAAAGTGAAAGGTCTAATCCACGCGTTGAATAATATTGATGGACGTTTGGTTTACAGTGGATGTAGATCTATTCAATACCATAAAAGAGGCATTTGGGGTTTTGAAGATGAACGGAGTTCGTATAGAACAATTGATAAAGCTGGAATTATATGCAATGTCATAAAGCTAAATTCGAAAATTTATGGATTTACACAGCAAGGTTCTTTGTTAGAGTTATCGAATGATTCGAATTTAATAGTATATCAAACTCCGAATGCTTCCGCATTCTATGAAGCGCTAGCAATGAATAAGCAAACCTTGTTGCTTGCTGGGCATGGAAAGAGTTTAATTAAAATCGTGCTTAATTAAATTCAAATTGAATCATTGGATTCTTCAAGGTTTTCTCAATCGAAATGAATGGATCAATTTTCTATAGAACATCACCAAATCGGCAATGTTTAAGATCGATTTTCAAATTACTAAAGAATCTGTAGAAGTGTTTAAAAAATACTCCCGCATTGAAAGAGAATCGTCTGTTTTAATCCAGTTAATAGACCCATCAAGTGTTTCGTTTCGTTCTTCTTTAACTGAATCTTCGGAATAATTGGCTTAGCGATTTTCAATGCCTTACAATTAATTCTATTGTCATTGAAGAGCTCAGTTACATTTATGCTATGCTATGCAATGATGTAAAATTTAGATTCATAAATACACACCAGAAAAGATGCAGGGGGATTAATGATACTATCACTAAAGAAAAAACGCGCTTCCCTAAAAAAGAAAAGCGCGTTTAACAAAGATTTTTTTCAATTAAAAGAAACGATAGCGTTTGTCATCAACATTACCTTTCTTAAGAATTGCAGTGTAAACTCCACTATCAACGCGACCAGCAAGAGTTTGTACTACTTGATTTTTCGCATCTTTCCATTCTTTAGGAGCAACACCCGGAGTAATAGAACTCACTTGCATTACAAATACTCCATTGATACCTACAATTGGTTTTGACAATTTATTTAGTGGGCTTCCTAAAGCACGACCAATAACTTTAGGTTCATAACCATGATTTGGAATGGCGTACGATGAAAAAGTAATGGCTGCATTGGTATCGGCTGGCAATTTCATTTTAGCACCTAATTGATCGATAGTAGTTACACCTGCCATTGCATCAGTAAATTGTTTACTAAACATCTCTCCTTTTTTCTCACGAATAGCTAATGGTTTCAATACATCTTTCAATTGATCGAATGTAGGAATGCCTTTGTCTTTTAATCCAGTTAAAGAAGCTACAACGTAATTTCCATCGAAATCGAAAACTTTAGAAACTTCTTTCAATTTACGATCTTGATTGTATGCCCACTGAACCATTTCGCGTGAGTTCGATAAATCATTTACCTGACGATCATTTGGCAACAATCCATCTTTACTTACTATGAAAATTCCTTTTTCGTCAGCTATTTTCTTGAATGCATCATAGTCAACAGCACTTACTGCAAAATCGTTTGCTTTCGCATAGAACTCATCCACTGTTTTAGTGCTTGGTTCAACTTTTTTACTCAAGTAAATAACTTCTGCTTTGTTGCTTGATTTTGTTTTCTCTGTAATGTTAATTAAGTGTGCACCAAATTGTGTACTTACAGTAACTAGATCACCAACATTTCCATTGAAACATGCATCATTAAATTCAGGAACCATCATTCCTTCGGTAAACCAACCTAAGTCACCACCTTTAACTTTTGAACCTGGATCTTCTGAGAATTGAATAGCTAAAAGAGCGAAATCAGAACCTCCTTTGATTGCATTTTTCAATGAATCTGCTTTTGCCAATGCAACAGCCGCAGTCATTCCGCTTTGTGTAGAAATAAGAATGTGACGCGCTTTAACAGAATCGGAAGTTGCTTTAAAACCTTTCAACTTCAATAATTTCAACATATCACCATCGTTAAACGGACCATAAACTGTTCCTGCTGTTCCACTAAAAACTGCTGAATCAATTTGAGGACCTAGTTTACCACGTTTTACTGTTTCTACACGAATACTTTCGGTTGAATTGGCATTAACAAAAGCACTATCATCGACTGTTGCTTGAAATTCCGTCTTCAATAAAGCAATGTTTTTATTCAAATCTTCACGATCTTGAGCAGATGGATTTACCTGAAATACAACATACTCAACTTTACGTGTTTCGTCTTTTTGTTCGAACTCGAAATTATTAGCATCGTAATATTTCTTCATGTCTTCGTCTGTAACCGCAATGGTTGAATCGGCAACAGTATCGAATTTCTTTGCTACTAAACGAACTGAAGCAGTTGTGTTTTTGCTGGCGAAATCGAATTTAGCATGAGCAGTTGTTACATAAACAGCTTTCCGAATAAGCGTATTGTATTTTGACTTTACACGCTGTTTAGCCAATGATTTCTCAAATTCAGCCCAAGATTCACGGTATTTTCCGTCAGGATCATTTTCCTCACTCAATTGTGTTTTCAAAAACTTAATCACACGATTACGATCAAACTGTTTCGTAATACTATCTTGAAACAATGGAATTTGAGTTACTTGTGGGTTGATGTTATCTCCCTGAATCATATCAAATAATTCATCGTCAGAAACTGCAACTCCGGCATCAGACATTTGTCCATCAAAAAGGAATTCATCTAAATATTCGTTCCAGATTTGATTAATTAGTTGCTGACGAGTATTGTCATCAACACCCGAAACGCCTTGGTTTCTTTTGTAGTTTTCTTCGGCAACAGAAAGACGGCGTTGAAATTCTTCACCTTTTACTGTTTCACCATTAATTTCACCTATGTCGGTGTCTCTGCTGTTAAAAATTGAATTCCCGGAGGAAAATAAATCTTGCATTACAAAAGAGAAGAGTGCAAGCCCGATTACTACTACTACGATAGTGCCGGCTTTGGAGCGGATGCTTTCAAGAACTGCCATTGTGAATGTGAGAAAACTTTAGTTTTTTTAGGGTTGCGAAGATACAATTAAATCAAAAAAATCCTAATACAGAATTTTCTATCGAAAGGTTTTTATTTTTTTTGTTCATTAGAATTGCTCATTGATTTTTCCAATCGCTTTCTTTGGTAGCGTCTGAGCGAAAATAATAATGCGGCGCAGAATGCAACAAACAATGGATATTTCCCTGCATCAACATCGCCTTTACTGAAACTCCATACCGAAGATAATACAGATAAAATTGCGATGCTAAGCCACACAATCTCCATTATTTTAAAAATACGTCTTTGATCCATGATTACTTTTTATTCGTTTAAACTAATAATTCCTTTTACTTTCAAAATTCGGTATTTCGAAAAATCCTGATTCGATTCAAATCCATCTCCATAAATAACCCGTTCGGGTGATGTAATACGACTAAAAACATTTGAATAGATTCGATCCGCTTTTTGATCCCAGATTAAATGTTCGGTTTCGAGTTTATCTCCTTTTACACTCTCCAAAACAACATTTCCCTTTGCTTCCATGATTTCAGTTTTGGTATAACTGATTCCATAGTTGGCAATCATTTTCGATTCAAGCACCGATTTAGTATCGTAGAACTCGATTTTCAATCCTTTTGAAAACTCCACAAATCCATCGTTTCCTAAATAAGTATCGCGATGTGGGGCATTCACTTTTGCACGCAAGCGAGATGAATCAGAATAAATCATTTCTACATTTCGTGTCGATGAAATGGGCACACGCACATCGGAGCCCAATCGCTTTACCTCTTCCATATCGTTGCCACA
>CAXNNF010000138.1:0-4562 GCA_964203455.1 Bacteroidia bacterium | reverse complement strand
TACCCCAAAGGTAAGCGCTTAAAGAAATTGAGGGGCATAAAAAATCCGATTAATCAACAAATGGATGTTGATTAATCGGATTAAAAATGATGGTCTGAATATTAATTATTCGACATACAATTTACCAATCATCTTTGGAAAATGTCCGGGATAGGTGCAAACATAATTGTATGCACCAGCAACAGGAGCAACAAACTCAAGTTTGATGGTTTCTTTTGGTTTCGCTAAAGCCGAAGCAACAATTACATTGCTATTTTCTGGCACATAGTTTTTATCCATGCCAGCCGCAATTGCTGCCGTTGCGACTTCCTGTCCTGAACCTAATGTCACCAAAACCCAGTTGTGCAACATGCCTTCCATGGTGTTTGTATTTTCAATAGTTAGCGTCACTCTGTCGCCGGCTTTCACAGTGAGGGACGAAGGTTCATACGCCATATCGGCCATCGTATTTCCCGTAATTTTTACCGTGATGTTTGCAATTCCAGGAGTAGCAGATTCTACTGGTGTTGCAACAGTATCGGTTGTTTTAGCTTCTTCTTTTTTTTCAGCGCCGCCGCAAGAAGCAAGAAAAAGTAGCGAAGTAGTTGTTAAGATAGATAAATATTTCATCGTTTTTTTTTATTGTTTTAACCGAACGAAGGTGATTCAATTTTGTTTAAGGTTTTATGATATTTATCAGCTTGAATTAGCTATATGATTTAATAAATCATGTTGTATTTAGATTCCGCTTGTTTCATTTAATTTTTTCATGCTATTTATTTAGGGCTTCACTATAAATATGGCATATTCGCCATAATTAAAATTGGGATTTTTACAATTCCCTCAAACCAAGAAACTAAATAGTATTTCTATTACTGATTCGATCTGAAATAAAATAATCAGCGAATTCGCTATTATCAAATCAATTCAGTAGATTGAAATTCAACGCATCTATTTTTTGAAATCAGTTTAAACCTTCTGGGTTTTCTGTAATCTGAGCCGAGAGTTTTCACAAACCACATCAACATAGTTGAATAATCATAATTGTATTTAAGTTCATGAGAAAAACATCAATCCTTCTTTCTGTATTTGCCTTAGTATCTTTTACAGTCAATTCGCAAATGATCCCGAACAACGGTTTTGAAACTTGGGCAATAACCCCTCCTGCTCCATTCGAAAGCGCTGAAGGTTGGGCTGGCGGTCCTTCGATAAGTAAATCTACGAATGCACATTCGGGCTCTTTTGCATTGCAACTGCAAACTGCTGTATTTACAAATCCCAATAACGGAGAAACGGATACAATTTCAGGAAATGCATTTACTGGAACTCCCGGAATGGGTCCTGGAATGCCCGGCACTCCTGGCTTTGCTTTTACGAATCGTCCAGATAGTTTAACTGGTTGGTACACCTACAGCACATCTGGAAATGATGCGAACGAGGTACGTGTAATTTTATCTCGTTGGGATGCAATTACCCTTCAACGTGAAGAAATTGCGAACACGGTTTTTTCCTGTAATCCAAATGATATCTATACACGTTTTAGTTTTCCAATTCAATACAACAGCATAAATACTCCTGATACAGCAGCCATTGAAATTCGCAGCAGTAATTCTCCCATGGAAGCTGTAATACTTGGATCTATTATGCTTGTTGATGATTTAGAATTTACAAGTGCGGATCAAACTGGATTTTCACACATTTCAATTTCTCAATCCTTTCGTATTTTCCCAAATCCGGCAAATGATTTCTTGAATATTTCAAGCAAGAATAACGAGATAATCAAAATTATTAACGCGCTTGGACAAACCATAGAATTGACTCAACTAAATGCGAATTCAATCACCAAAATTTCAACTTCTAATTATTCAAATGGAATTTATTTCATAATCAATGATGGAAATTTCTCTTCGAAGTTTATTGTAAATCATTAATTAAAGCTTTGTTCATTTATCATTCTTATGAAAAAAATTGCTCTTCTCATTTGCTTAGCCGCCTTTGTCAATTCCCAAAACATATCAGCGCAGTCTTATAATACGATGTGGATTCCTGATACACTTTCGGGTACTACATTTAACTTGGATATTTTAGACACGTTTGCAGTTTTCAAAAACGGATTCAATACCATTACAGGTGGTATCAACGGAAAATTCTGGGGTCCAACCATGTTTGTAAATAAAGGCGATACGGTTCACATGAATGTACGAAATCGTTCTAACGACTCAACCACTATTCACTGGCATGGAATGCATTTACCAGCTGTTATGGATGGCGGACCTCATCAAATTATCCCTCCTGGAACTTTATGGCAACCCTTCTGGAAAGTAACTAATCAAGCAGCTACATATTGGTATCATCCACATTTGCATGAAATGTCGCAAGTACAGATTACCAGAGGTGTTGGTGGTTTTTTAATTGTTCGGGATGCGGAAGAAGCAGCGCTCGCATTACCCCGCAAATATGGTGTTGATGATATTCCCATCGTGATTGCCGATCGTGATTTCAATACACAAATGCAGTTTTCCATTGTTCCTTATGGCGATAGCATCATGGCTAACATGACGCTTCGAGCTCAATATCCAGTTCCCGCTCAAATGGTGCGATTACGTTTGTTAAACGGAGCCATTGAAACATCTTACAACTTAGGATTTAGCGATAACCGTAGTTTTTATGTGATTGGAACGGATGGTGGTTTATTGAACGCTCCCGTGTTGATTTCGGGCAACACCCCTCGCTACTTACTTTCGGCAGGTGAGCGTATTGAAATCCTTGTTGACTGCAGCGGACAATCAGGTTCATCGTTCTTTTTGAAAGCATTCAATCAAAGTTTGGGTGGATTTATTCCAGGTGGCGAAAGCTTTCCGAATGGTCCATTTGCTAGCTTCCTTGGTCATACCAATTACAACATCGTAAAATTCAATGTTGGCGCACAAACCAGCAATCCAATTACTTCGGCTCCATCGGCTTTGGTAAATAATGTATATCCTTTAGAAGCAAGTTCTCAATTCACCCGAACCATTACTTTTTCAGATAGCACAGGTGTTACAAGCGTTCCTATTTTAGGTCCGAACGCGTTCATTTTGGGACATAAACTTTTTGATTTCGATTACATCAACCACACAATTCCCTTGAATCAAACCGAAATCTGGGAATTAAAAAGCACCTCCATTTTCGGCCATCCTTTTCATATTCATGATGTTGAATTTTACATTCTTACAATCAACGGCCTTACTCCGCCTGTCGAACAACGTGGATGGAAAGATGTGATTTTAGTAAAAGGTGGAAATACCGTTCGTTTCATAGCTAAATTCGATGATTATGCCGATTTAACACATCCTTTCATGTACCATTGCCATATTGCTTTGCACGAAGACGAAGGCATGATGGGACAATTTGTGGTGGAAGATGCGGCACTTTCAGTTGCGCCAATCATTCAAAATCAAACTGATTTTACCATTTACCCAAATCCTGTTCAAGATCGATTATTCATTCAACAGGAAAATACTTCCAACGAAGTGTATTATGTAACGGTTAGAAACATGCTTGGTCGCGCCTTGATGATGTTGCCAAAACCTGATATTAAACAAGGAATCGATGTTTCTTCATTTAAATCGGGCATGTATATAATCGAAATCATGGACGCCAAAACAAAAAGTTTGAAAAGCTATAAGTTCATTAAATCTTAAAGGGATCTGATTCCTATTTCACATTGAAACATTTCTTTTCACTATTCTTTCTGTTTCCAATTTGTTTATCTGCGCAATTGCATTTGAGCAATCCTGATTTTCGTTTACGCAATGTGAACAATCAGATGATTTCGCTAGAATCGTATCCCGATGCCAAGGGATTCATTTTGGTTTTCACTTGTAATCATTGTCCCTTTGCAAAACTCTATTCAGAAAAACTAAACGAATTGCATGAAAAATACGAAGCTCTTGGCGTACCACTTCTCGCTATAAATCCCATGGATACGCTAGTTTATGAGGAAGAGATTTTTGAAATGATGAAGGAGAAAGCGAAGAAAGACAAATTCAAATTCCCTTATTTGCAAGACGATTTGCAAGTAGCAGGCAAGTATTTCAACGCTAAAAATACCCCCGAAGCTTTTGTTATTTGGAAAGAAAATGGCAATTGGATTTTAAAATACCGAGGAGCTATTGACGACAACGGCGAAAATAAAAACCGGAATATTACCTATATCGATGAAGCAGTTGATGCCTTGTTATTGAACAAACCAGTTAATACTCCTGAAACACCTAGTTTTGGATGTAAAATATATTACCGTAAATAATCCCAACCCTAAAATTTAAATATGAAAAACCTCATATTTCTTGTTGCTATCTTTTTTGCACTTGGAAAATCGCAAGCCCAAACCATTGGATTATTTACCAACAATGCTTCAACCGATGGATACGTTTTGTTTGCACCAAATTTCGCGAATACAACTTACTTAATCGATAAATGTGGCTATCAGGTGCATTCTTGGGTTGGTACGCGAAATCCGGGGCAAGCTGTTTATTTACTCGAAGATGGCACGCTATTGCGAACTGGCAGAGTAAATAATACTACAATTAACGGAGGTGGTT
>CAXNNF010000137.1:0-4570 GCA_964203455.1 Bacteroidia bacterium | reverse complement strand
ATTTAAAACTGAATTAACATGCTCGTGAAATGCGATTTACTTGGTCAATTTAATCCTGGCAACCATCCTGATTTTGTATTGATTGAAAAACAATCCCCGGAAGAAACCAAACATTATTTAAGACAAGAAGCGGCGCAAGCTTGGGAACGCATGAATCAAAAAGCGGAAGAAGATGGTGTGGAATTAATAATTGTTTCATCAACCCGCAATTTCGATAAACAGAAACAAATTTGGGAGAACAAATGGCTTGGCCGAAGTTTAACGCAAAATGTAAATCTTGCCGAAAGTGGATTGAATGACTTCGAGAAGGCCGAAACTATCTTAAAATATTCTGCAATGCCAGGTACTTCAAGGCATCACTGGGGCACCGACATCGATTTAAATTCGGTGGAAGAAGATTTTTTCGAGACCGAAGAAGGCGAAAAAATCTATCTCTGGTTGCTCAATAATGCACATACATTTGGCTTTTTTCAACCCTATACAATGAAAGGTAAAAACAGGCCAACAGGTTACGAAGAAGAGCCATGGCATTGGAGCTATGCTCCATTATCGGATGTTTTTCTGAAAGATTATTTAGCATCTATTTCCTATCAAGACATTCATGGTTTTGAAGGATCTAAAACGGCAAAACAACTTTTAGTCATTGAGAATTTCGTTTGTGGAATACATCGAATTTCGAGTTAATTGAATAATTATCCATTCAGATTAAAGCAATTAAAAAATAATGACACAAAAATTCAAGACCAAGCAAATACTATCTTTGCGCTATGATTAGATCGTTCACCGAAGAAAATTACCTCAAAGCCATATTCAAGCTTTCAGGGAAAACTGCGGGAAATGTGAGCACCAATTCCATTGCCGAAGAATTGCAAACAAAAGCATCTTCGGTTACTGATATGTTGAAAAAATTGGGCGATCGTCATTTGGTTTTACACACACGTTATCAAGGTGTTCAGCTAACCGAAAACGGGCAAAAATGCGCTTTGGATATCGTTCGTAAACACCGATTGTGGGAAGTATTTTTGGTGGATCGTTTGGGTTTAGGCTGGGAAGAAGTTCACGATATAGCAGAGCAGCTCGAACACACCAATTCCGATAAACTTTACGAATACCTCGATCGTTATTTGGGGCAACCACGTTTCGATCCGCATGGAGATCCAATTCCCGATAATAGTGGGAAGATGGAAATCCGTTCTCAAATTAGTTTATTGGATGTTGAAACGGGCGTTTCAAATGTGGTAGAAGGCGTTACTGATCACCTTCCTGATTTTCTTCAATACCTACAAGCAATTCAACTCATTCCAGGTTCATCTGTTATAGTAAATCGCCGCTTTAGTTTTGATGGTTCAGCTGGCATTTGCATTGGAAATAGTCCGGAAGTAATTATTTCGCGGCACGTTGCGGCACATATCCTTGTAAAATCCTGAACCATGGCACAACCCACAAAGCAGGTAACTCAGCTCAATATTAAAAACCGAAAAGCAAGTTTCGAGTATCAGTTGTTAATGCAATTAACCGCCGGAATTATGTTGACTGGTACCGAAATAAAATCCATTCGCGCAGGAAAGGCGAATATTGCTGACGCGTATTGCACATTTGTAAAAGAAGAATTGTATGTGCGTAACATGCATATTCAGGAATATGAAATGGGAAACATTTTTAATCATGAACCCAAACGCGATCGGAAATTGTTACTCAATAAAACCGAACTTTCTAAGCTGAGAGGCAAAATGAAAGACAAAGGATTTACCATTGTTCCATTGCAAATGTTTTTGAGTGAAAGTGGATTTGCAAAATTGGAAATTGCTCTTGCCAAAGGAAAGAAGTTATACGATAAACGTGAATCTCTTAAAGATAAAGATATTCAACGTGACATGGCTAGAAGCGATATGGATTAATTAATTCCAAAAGAATTGCAGGATTTTATATAAGCTGACAAAAATCAGTTTAAAGTATGTTCGATATCATAGTTGGACGGTTTGATGCGATTTAATTTCATTGAAAATTATCTACCATGAAAACCCTACTTGTCACAAGCGATTTTTCCAAAAACTCTTTAAATGCATTTCAATTTGCAATTGAATTTGCATATCACTTCTAGATTCAGGTTATTTGCTTCAAAGGTTAGCCCCACAGGAACAGCATACACTCATGATGGTGAACATACTGCTGAAGATGAAACTTTTTTAATGTTCTCTGAACCAAATGGTAATGGAACTTTAAAGAAAACAATTGAAGGAGATAAATTGGGGAATTTTTACACCACCGACATTACTAGTTTTGGTAATGGTTTATTTCCAGCGGTTGTTTACAATAATGATACAACATTTATGGGATCTTCAATAACAAATGGATCGTGCAATTCCTGTGACGGAAATAGTACATCAAAAATTGAAGTTGATTAATTTATTTGGAATTTGATTCAATTTGACGTTTCGTTAAATCTATTAATGCATCTTCATAGATTTTCTGCAATTTCTTGGTATTCTGTGAATAATACGCCATACTTCTATTGAATTCCGCTCTCGTCGTATGGTGATCTTTCATTACTTGCTCATAAAATAATTCAGCTTTAAATTTAGGAGCTTGAGGCGAGGAAGCACTTACATTATACGATGCATCAACAATACTGAAATCAATCAAAATTGATTTCATCGTACTATCGGGTAAAATTCCTTCTGAAACTTTTTCACTCGAATTACACGAAAATAAAGCAATACAAACAATCAATCCAATTAGTTTATTCATCTTTCAAACTGCAAACGCATTCCTTTAGTTGATTCGTCAAAAACTCCTTCATCATAAACGAGATTTCCGTTTACAAAAGTACGTGAAACCGATGAGCTAAAAGTTTCTCCTGTAAAAGGCGACCATTTGCATTTATACAAGAGTGATTCATCAGTAACCACAGTTGGTTTATTGGGATTTATTAAAACAATGTCGGCATAATATCCTTTTCTTAAATAGCCCCGTTGTTTAATTTGAAATAGATCAGCAACTGCATGTGCATATTTCCGAACAATTAATTCAGGAGTAAAAACTCCTTGATTGCATAACTCGAAGAATGCAGGAAGCGCGTGTTGAATGAGTGGACCACCCGATGGACAAAGCAAATAGGATTGTTTTTTTTCATCGAGCGAATGAGGGGCGTGATCAGTAGCAAGCACATCAATCCTCCCAGATTTTACAGCTTCTCGAATTGCATCTCGATCGCGCATTGTTTTAATTGCTGGATTCCATTTGATAAATGAATCTTTGGATGTATAGTCATCATCCGTAAACCACAAATGATGCACACAGGCTTCAGAGGTAATTTGTTTTTGGGAAGATGGAATATCGTTTCGAAATAATTCGAGTTCTCTTGCAGTAGAAATATGAAGAATATGCAAGCGTGTATTGTAACGTGTTGCAAGCTCTATTGCTTTGGAAGACGATCGATAACACGCTTCTTCGGAACGAATCAGATGGTGTTGAGAAAACGGAATGTTTTCACCAAACTTTGCACGGGCTTGAATTAGGTTTTCTTTGATTAAATTATCGTCTTCACAATGCAAGGCAATAAGCATTTTCACTTCCTTAAAAATGGATTGAAGTGTTTCCGTATTATCAACCAACATATCTCCGGTACTCGAACCCATAAATATTTTAACACCACAAACATTCGTTGGATTAATTGAAAGTAACTGTTCCAAATTTGAATTGGATGTACCCATAAAGAAACTATAATTCGCCAATGATTTTTCGGACGCGATGCTGTATTTATCTTCTAATAAATCGAGCGTAACAGCACCAGGAACCGTATTGGGCATTTCCATAAAACTTGTAACACCGCCTGCAACAGCTGCTTTGGGTTCGGAATACAAATCACCTTTCCAAGTTAAACCCGGCTCACGAAAATGCACTTGATCGTCGATTGCGCCTGGAATTAAATAAAAGCCATGAGCATCGATGCTAGTATAACCTAATAAATCTTCGTCATCTTTTTTTGCACCTTCATACGCATCTTCAATAAACTCCCCGCGTGTTTTTAGGCATCCAATAAAGCGCTTATCCTCATTAATTATAAGTGCATTGTAAATGAAATAACCTTTTGACATTATAATTTGAATTAGATGTTTTGAAGTTCTTTAAGCACAACTTGAAGTGTATGCCTACTTTTTTGCTCCAGCAAAACGGGACGATTACCAATTAATTGATTGGCTAATTCATCCGAATAATTACGAATAGTAATAAGTTCGCACTGTTCGTTGTATTTCACTTTGTATTTTTTATCGAGTTCTTGTATGAGTGAAACTAATCGAGTTTGATCAATGGTTAAGCATACTGAAAAACTCAATGCTGAATTCTGCATAAGGTTAACATGCGCCCTGTTTTGAGAAAAAAGTTCAAATAAATCTCTAAGATTTTCCTCCAATATAAATGAGAAATCGCGTGGTGAAACCGAAACTAGAATTTGTTGCTTTTTGAAAATATAGGTTGGGATTTCTTGTCTTAATTCATCTTCTTTAATACAGGTACCGGGCGCTTCAGGATTCACGAAAGACTTTACATACAAAGGAATATTTTTGTT
>CAXNNF010000136.1:0-4580 GCA_964203455.1 Bacteroidia bacterium | reverse complement strand
ACCTAAAAATGACGCATATATTTTGGCCTGGCAATCTGGAAAAACAGGAGTTCCTATTGTTGATGCGTGTATGCGTTGTTTGTTAGCAACTGGTTACATCAATTTCAGAATGCGAGCCATGGTGGTTTCATTTTTTGTTTTTAATCTATGGCAAGATTGGCGGGAACTACATTTTTTAGCCAGGCAGTTTTTGGAT
Organism: Bacteroidia bacterium; assembly: GCA_964203455.1. Taxonomy (GTDB): domain Bacteria; phylum Bacteroidota; class Bacteroidia; order M30B66; family M30B66; genus CALQRR01. Next base: position 4,384 of record CAXNNF010000136.1, on the reverse strand, counting down.
TATGAACCCGGAATTCATTATCCTCAGTTACAAATGCAATCGGGTGTAACAGGTATCAACACAATACGAATTTACAATCCAATAAAAAACTCACAAGAGCATGATGAAGATGGCGTATTTATCAAAACATGGATACCCGAATTAAAAGATGTTCCGGCTGAATTAATTCACGAACCCTGGAAATTGAGTTCAATGGAACAAAATCTATATCAGGTTGTTATTGGAATAGATTATCCATCTCCAATTGTTGATATTGAGTCCTCTCGTAAAGCGGCAAGCGATGTTATTTGGGGATTTCGGAAAACAGACGCAGTTAAAAAAGAAGGCCAAAGAATTCTAAAGAAACATGTAAACAGTTCATCAACATTTAGGTCAAGAAGTAAATCGTAAGTTAATTGTGAAAAAGATAATTATATCAGACTCATCTAATTAATTCAGTACGATTCATTGCCATTTTCCACATTTGTAAAGTGTTCTGAGCATAATGTAAATAATGTATTAACAAACCCCTATTAAATTAAATTATAATATGCGCGTCGGTATTTTATTCCCTCATCAATTATTTGAAGAAACATTTTTTATCTCAAAATGCGATACTATTTATCTGGTCGAAGAATATTTATTTTTCAAGCAATACAATTTCCATAAACAGAAAATTGCTTTTCACAGAGCAAGTATGAAATTTTATGAGAGCTATCTTTTATCTAAAAATATTCAGGTAGTTTATGTTGATTCAACAAGTGATGTAAGCGAAATAAGAGAGCTTATTCGGTATTTAAATTCCATTGGAATAGAGGAATTGGAATACATTGACACAACTGATTATTTGTTGCAACTTAGATTAGAAAAGACTTGTAAGAGGTATTCTATTCGATTAAACAAACATAAATCCTCATTATTTTTAAATACTCCCGATGAAATTGATTCCTATTTTTCGGAGCGAAAACGCATGTTCCAGACTGATTTTTATAAAAATCAACGGCTCAGTAGAAACATATTATTAGAGGATAACAAAAAACCAATTGGTGGCAAATGGACGTTTGATGATGAAAATCGATTGAAATACCCCAAAGGCAAAACTCCACCGAAAGTAGATGCTATTTCAGTTAATGATTTTTACAAAGAAGCCATCGAATACACGCAAAAACATTTTCCAGATAATTATGGTAAATTAAATAGAGAGTATTGTTATCCAACAACTTTTGAAGAAAGTAAAAAATGGTTAAAAGGTTTTTTGGAAACTCGATTCTCAGAGTTTGGTGCTTATGAAGATGCAATTGTTTCAAACCAAACCTTTTTGCATCATAGCATTTTAACACCCATGTTAAATGTTGGTCTTCTGACGCCTCAGTTTATTATTGATGAGACTCTGCAGTATTCATCAAACAATGAAATACCGTTAAATTCATTAGAAGGTTTTATTCGACAAATTGTAGGTTGGAGAGAGTTCATTAGAGCTGTTTACCATCTTAAAGGGAATGAAGAACGAACAAAAAATTACTGGAAGTTTAAACGGAAAATCCCTGCTTCTTTTTGGAATGGAACAACTGGAATTGAACCAATAGATAGTACAATAAAAAAAGTTTTAGAAAGTGGCTATTGTCACCACATAGAACGATTGATGGTCATTGGCAATTTTATGCTACTCTGCGAATTCGATCCCGATGAAGTTCACCGTTGGTTTATGGAATTATTTATTGATGCGTACGATTGGGTAATGGTTCCCAATGTATACGGCATGAGTCAGTTTGCTGATGGAGGTATAATGGCGACAAAGCCATACATCAGCGGGAGTAATTACTTAATGAAAATGAGTGATTACAAAAAAGGAGATTGGCAACAAGTATGGGATGGATTATTCTGGAGATTTATGCATACCAAAAGAGATTTTTTCTTGCAGAATCCCAGACTAGGAATGTTAGTGAGAACTTTTGATAAAATGGATTCTGAAAAACAAGAAATTCATCTTTCAAATGCAACTAACTATTTGAATAAATTAGATGCTAATTAACAATTCTAGCAATTATTTAAGCTGAAATAGCAGGAGAGAATAGTTGCTATTCAATTAGTGCTTGAAAATACGAGCATGTTGAAATCCGGTTTTTCCATTAACTAGAATGGTGTAAAGGCCATTCGAAACTCCACTGAAATCGATTATTCCTGGAAGAATATTAACATCTACATTACGGCCCGAAGCATCATAAACACGAACATCTTCCGCATTTGCATAGTTGAAATAGACAAAACCATTGCTTGGATTCGGATATGCAATTAAATGAGAATCATGTGCTAGCGGAATTCCTGTTGTATTGGTAATCAGATTGTATTTCAAAAGATAGCCATCTAGTCCACTTCCAGCGCGCTGAATTGTAGTGTCCAACTCGGGAAAAAGCGGTAATAGCGTATTGCTAAATTGACCCGATTGATACACATACGTTCCGCTCGAAAGAATATCACTGCCTAGCTGATCTCCATTTCCTCCTTGTTCGAAATATTGCATCAACGTGAAATCACTCATGTATCGCAACGTAAATGAATTGGTTGAATCGCCGGAACTAATAGAATAGGTTAGGGCAGTAGGTTCAATATCAACATCGCCTTTGTAATATCCGTTAACAAGAAAGGAATTGTCTGGACCTTTAACAATACGATTAATTGTAGATGTAAGCGCTTGACTTCCTTGCAATAAACCTGCATTTGAAAGTGCTCCATTCGCTGTATACTTTACTAAAAATGGAGCCGCATTGCTTCCTGTTTTCGTGAGTGTATTAATTGCAAAACCCGGATCTACATCCATACTAGAACTGTTCATGCTTCCCGCCAAAACAATTCCGCCATCGTCGCCCACAAGCAAGGAATTTCCAATATCGAGTGAAGTTCCTCCAATAGAAAATCCCCAAGAAAGTGATCCATCATTTTGAGAATAACGAATCAGAAATGCATCCGAAACAGCGGTTAAGTTGAATATACCTGCACCTGGAAGTATATCAGCTGTTCCTCCAAGCATTCCAGTAGAATACACAAAACCATCGCTTCCTAAAGCAATATCGGATATAAAGTCAATGGCAGGAGTTTGAGAACCAATTATGTTCATCCAAATAAGCTGGAGATCTCCATAATATCGACCCACAAAACAATCGCCGGAATTTTGAAAAGAGGTTTGGGGATATGTGCCGCCACCAAAATCGAAATCTACAGCTTGAGAAAATTGTCCACCAATGAAAACATCATTATACTGATCAATTCGAATGGAACGAATATCAATTGATCCACCGCTTGTTAAATCGCGGTATTCCATGAGAGCTCCCGTTTCGCCGTTGTAACGAGCCAGAAATCCTTCAAGCGCATTGCTCGGATTGGAACTTACACTTTGAACAGAATCGCTTGGGTCGAAATCGAATGTTCCTTGAAAACGTCCTGACATCAAAATATTACCACCGGTATCGGTTGCGATGGCAGAAACTTGATCGTTGTTCGCACTACCTATTCCAATTTGCCAAAGCAATGATCCGTCAGATGCGTATTTTGATAAATAAATATCTTGAAAGCCATAACTTGGAAGAGAACCTAATGGAGCTGTGTAAACTCCCGAGGCAAAAACATTTCCAGATGAGTCGAGTGCAATACGTTGGCAATTATCAGAAGATGCTCCTCCAATTGCTTTTCCCCATTCAAACTGTTGGGCGTGTAAAGAAATGGTTGTGAGCAGAAATAGAATGGTTATTTTGGAAATATTCATCAAGTAGGCAGAAGATTTAACTGCGGAAATTAGCAATGAAAAATGAGTATTTAGATTGTTAAAGATAAAGAAATAAAGACGAGATGTTAATAAGTTTGAAATGAGCGTTTAATTTGGGGATAGATGAGCAGTTAAATCCCTCAGTTGTTTTTCTCGTTTTCATTGTTAAAATACTGTTTGCACCAGATTGTTTTTATGAATTAAACATCGCGCTTCTTTACTTAGATTTGCAACTCTAAAAATCAAGATGAATATAGTAGAAGAACTTCGTTGGAGAGGATTGCTCCACGACATTATGCCTGGAACAGAAGACTTACTTAGCAAAGAACAAGTAAGTGCCTATATCGGATTCGATCCAACTGCCGAATCTTTACATATTGGATCCTTGGTTCAAATTATCTTGTTAATGCATTTGCAGCGCCATGGACATTTACCTATTGCCTTGGTTGGCGGAGCAACTGGAATGATTGGAGATCCATCGTTTAAAGCCGAAGAACGCAAAATGCTCAACGAAGAAACCCTTGCTAAAAATGTGGTAGGAATTGAAGCGCAACTTCGCCGTTTTTTGGATTTCGAAAAAGGAGCAACGCTCGTAAATAATTACGATTGGTTTAAGGATTTAAGTTTGCTCGGATTTATGCGCGA
>CAXNNF010000135.1:0-4597 GCA_964203455.1 Bacteroidia bacterium | reverse complement strand
TGGCGAAATCGTTATTCCCGACAATGAACCGGGTTCTTCAATCATGCCAGGAAAAGTAAACCCAACTCAGCCCGAAGCATTGACCATGGTCTGCGCTCAGGTGATGGGAAATGATGTGGCGACTTCCATCGGTGGGTCTTTGGGACATTTCGAATTGAATGTTTTCAAACCACTCATTGCTGCTAATGTATTGCAAAGCGCTCGTTTGATAGGCGATGCTTGTGTTTCCTTTAATGATAAATGTGCTGTTGGAATTGAACCAAACCTTCCACAAATCCAACAACATTTAGAAAATTCACTCATGTTGGTGACGGCTTTGAATACACATATTGGCTACGAGAACGCGGCTAAAATTGCGAAGACTGCCCACAAACAAGGCAAAACGTTGCGTCAAGTTTCCATTGAATTAGGATTGCTTACCGATGAGCAATTCACGGCTTGGGTAGATCCTAAGAAAATGGTGTAACAGTTTTTTTAATCAGGTTTAATTTATCAAAACGATAATCTGGTTTTGATCTGAATTGTTCAACAACTTGAGTTTACAAAGCATAAAAAAAGCCTCACTCTGAATTTCAGAGTGAGGCTTTTGCAATTAGATTCGATGAATTAGTTCTTCACCAATTTCACTATTTCCTTTGTTGTATTAGTTTCTACTGTTAAGAAGTAAACACCTTTGCTCAATTCGTTCATTGCTACATTGTGACGAACAACACTTGAAGAAGCTACGTTCAATGTTTCAACATATACTTGTTGACCTAAGAAGTTAACTACGCGAATAGTAACTGAATTATCTTGATCACCAGTAGTGATTTCAACATTCGTTGATTCGTTGAATGGATTCGGGAACACTTCTGCAGAAGCAACTTCGTTAGCAGTTGTTGTGTTATCAGAGATACGAGCTGCAGTAGTATTACTATGACAATCGTTGATAACAACTAAACCATCCACATCATAACCATCAGCAGTTCCAGAGAACTTTGTTGAAGCAGAACGATCAGTTAAACGAATATATTGAATAACACCAGCATTGTTGATGTCAATTTCGCCATCTTGACAAATGTCTTCGTTTGTTAACATAATCCAGTTTTCACCATCTAATGAACCTTCTACCATTACCTTTTCAGAATAAGAAGCACATGATGGGTTACCGTAAGAAGTTTCAACTAAGCTGATATCGTTTGTTGCTGCATTGTCGAAAATTACATAATCAAATTTCAAAGCCAATGAACCACCAAAACCAAGTGCTACGAAGTTAACATTGTTTGTTCCTTGTGGAAGGAGTAAAGCATTTGTTGGAATAGCACGAGCAGGAGTAACAGCAGTTCCGTTTTTGCGAAGACCTGGCATGTATTCAATAACTTGAGTAGCAACATCGGTAACCAATGTTGAAGGAACTGGATTTGATTCGCTACCGTTCAAACACTTAACAGCATCTACATCGTATGCATCAGCAACCGGAGTTCCTTGATATGTAGCATCAATCGGGCTTACATCAACCAATTTAATGTATTGTGCCCAAGCCAAAGATCCTAAATCAAATTCAGCATCTTGGCAACCTTCGCCTAAGTAAATATAATGGCAGCCATCTTGAGATGCGAATGCACGAATAGTTTCTGGGAAACGAGCACATGAAGTACCTCCAAATGTAGATTCAGTTACACGAACATCATTTCCAGCGCCGTTTTTAATTGGGTTTGCAAATTTCAATGTGATATCTCCACCAAAACCAAGGCTTACAAAGTTCTCTGTATCGTTGTTTTGAGGAGCACCTAAAGCTTTGGTAGCATCGCTGCGGCCAGAAGATACTGTAGAGCCATCATTTTGTTTCTTTTGATTGAAAGAAATAACTTCGCTTGCATAGCAAGATTGTGGCTCCTCAACACATACTTTAACAAAAGAGATATCGTCGAATCCAAAATCATTTCCAGCAGCAATAAGATTTGAATCAATAACTTTTAATTCAATTGGACCATTTACAGTAGATATATAAGAAGCAGAAACCGCTACCCATCCTGATGTAGAAGGTGAATAAGATGCAATTAGTTGCTCGCCTGCATAAAACTTAAGTTGTGATGGGTTGCCAACATTAAGTCTTTGAACGTATGCATAGAAATCGTAAGTAGCACCAACAGAAACATTAATTGATTGAGACCAAACAGTTTTTACAGTTCCTGTATTACCATTAACCATTAAGAATTTACCTGAACGGCCTAATCCAGTCATGTTTGGGTGATATAAAGTTACATTAACATCTACACCGAATGTATTCTCAGAAACCATTTCAGAATTTCCAGAAACATCAGTTTTGAATGTATACTGAGATGTAAAACCGGTATTACCGCTTTCAAAATCCCCGTTTACAATAAGATTTGAACCGCAAGGAATAGTAGTAATACATTGTTCACCGCCAGAAGCTTTTACTTTATTGTATGTTGTAGTTCCAACAGTCCAGTAAATCTTAGTTGTATTTGGTCCAGTGTTAGCAGCTGTTTCAAAGTAAGTATCGCCGTTAGCAGCAGCAAGACCAGAACCAGATTGGCTTGTTCCATAAACATTCCAAGTGTATTCAATTGGAGTAGAAGTAGCATTACGAACTCTCCAACGACGACTAACGCTTGGGTCATTCGAACACATGGAAGTTAAATTAAGATAACTTGCAGGAGCAATTTCATCTTGAATTTCAAGGCGGCTAGCTGCAGAAGCAATAGAAGTGGACACTTGCCCAAAACATAGCGCAGCAAATAATGCCAATGCTGAAATTTTAAAAGGTTTGTTGTTTTTCATTGTTTTAGATGTTGGTTAGATTATGTAATTTGGATTTTAAAATGCAATTTTCTATTTAAGAAAATTTGAGTAAGTAAAATTATTATAAATATGTATATTAAACCAACTTAATCAACAATAGCTTTAAAAAACCCGAAACATATTGGTTTAATAACATTGGATGCTAGTATAAGATCTTATTGATTAACATTGAAATATCGGAGATTTTAAAATCAGCAAACAAATTCTAAACTCCTATTACAGCAACATAGATATAAATTTTTGGGCGGCTTTGAACTTAATTCTTCGAGTAGCATAAGGACAAAAAATTCTCCAATATGAAAGTCATTTCTTTTTTGTCGGCGCTCTTGCTAACTCTCTCCACCTTTGCTCAAAAAACTATTCAAACGGCACAAGAGCAGGTCGTTTCAGCACTTAATCAGCATAGCATCGAATTAACACAACAGCTCTACGTACCGGGAGCGAATCTCTTTTGTTCACCATATAGTTTAAGTGCAGCTCTTGCCATGACTTATGCCGGAGCAAGCGGACTTACAGCTTCAGAAATGGAAAAGGTGATGCATTATCCTCAGGCCATAACACACGAGGGTTTTTTGATGATGACCAAACGGATGGAAGAAATCAATGCCAAAGGGAAAGTCAAATTAGCTGTTGCCAATGCTTTGTGGAATCGACTAAAGCTTCACCCTGATTATTTAGCGATTACGAAGAAATACTACAATGCTGAGGTTTATCCATTAACGAGCGAAAAACCCATCAATGATTGGGCTTCGAAGAACACCAATGGAAAAATCCCCAAAGTGCTCGAACCCGGTGATATTAACCCATTGATAAAATTGGTTTTAACGAATGCCATTTATTTCAAAGGCGATTGGGTGCAAACTTTCGATAAGGAGAATACGCAAGAAGCCCGGTTTTATCAGAGCGATAAGAGCATATCATCTTGTAGCTTAATGTACGCGAAAGATGATTTTAAGTACGCTCAATTTGATGGATTTCAAGCCATTGAACTTCCTTATTCGGGCGATGATTTAAGCATGGTTGTACTTCTACCCAAAAGAGAAAGTTCGTTGAAACAGATGCTTCAATCATTGAATATAAAAGAACTCGACACTCAATTACGCACATTGAAAAACCAAAAAGTTGAACTCTGGCTTCCTAAATTCAAACTCGAAACTTCTTACGAATTGAAAGACGTCTTAATGCAAATGGGAATGAACGCTCCTTTTAATCGTGCCGATTTTTCTAAGATGACTCAAGACAAAACACCTTTAGAAATCAGTCGCATCATTCAAAAAGCTTTTGTTGAGATGAATGAAAAAGGAACCGAAGCGGCTGCAGTTACAGTTGTGATGATGGCAACTGAATCAAGCATCAATCGACATGAATTAATAATTCCTCAGTTTCGCGCCGATCGTCCTTTTCTGTTCCTCATTCGTGATAAACAAACCGGAGCGATTCTATTTACAGGCGGATTGGAGAAGCCTTAAATCACCACGTTTACCATTCTACCAGGTACAACAATCACTTTCTTCGGACCGCCTTCGGGAAGCCATCTCACTGCTTCTTCGTGACTTAATGCCAAGGCCTGAACTTCGGCTTGTGGCATATCGGCAGCTACCTGAATTTGGTATCGAACTTTTCCATTGAAAGCTACCGGATAGGCCACTGTGCTTTCTTTGATGAAGCTTTCATTCCATTTAGGAAATTGAGCATCAACTACCGAACCTTCTCCACCGCTAGCTAACCAAAGTTCTTCAGCCATGTGCGGTGCATATGGAGCAATTATCACACTTAGGTCTTTCAACACGGC
>CAXNNF010000134.1:0-4597 GCA_964203455.1 Bacteroidia bacterium | reverse complement strand
GAAGTGTATCACCCTCAAATTTGAGGAGCCAAGCCGCTTGACCTAAATAATTAAGGAGAAGTGCCATATTTACAAAGATCCAGGTAACTCGAATATTCATTCTACCGCAATGTCCAAGATCCGAATACAAAGCTTCCGCACCAGTTGTACATAAGAAAACCGCACCTAGAATCCAAAATCCTTCGGGATAATGAACTAAAAGCTTGTATGCATAAAAAGGATTTAACGCTTCAAGAACTGATAAATTTTGAAAGATTTGCGAAATACCTAATGCCGATAGCATCACAAACCAACAAAGCATAACGGGCCCAAAAAACTTCCCAATAGATTTTGTGCCGAACTGTTGAATGGCAAAAAGAAAAAACAAAATCCCAATAATAATAGGCAATGTATTGATGAACGGATATTTTTCTTTTAAGCCTTCAATAGCCGACGAAACCGAAATGGCTGGTGTAATTATCCCATCGCCTAAGAGTGCTGCTCCACCAATAATTGCAGGGAAAAGCAACCACTTAACTTTTGTTCTTTTTACCAATGCAAACAAAGCAAAAATCCCTCCCTCGCCTTTGTTATCAGCTCGCAAGGTTAATAATATGTATTTAATGGTAGTTTGAAGCGTTAGCGTCCAAATAATACAAGAAACCCCGCCTAAAATTAAATCGCGACTTATTGCTCGTGTATGAACAATTGCCTTCATTACATACAAGGGCGAAGTACCAATATCGCCATAAATAATACCAAGTGTAATGACTAAACCAGCAAGACTGATTTTATTAATTTGAGAATGATGACCTGTGTCGCCCATTTTAACTATTGAAAAATTGATCGTTTAATTCTTAGTAAGTGGTATATGTAGTTGAAAATTAATTTGATAACATATTGTCTAGTCAAACGATCTCTAAGAAAAACTTTGCAAAATTAACACAATGCTTGTCATGGCATTAATTTCTTAACGAATTGTATGCGCATAACATAAACTTAACATTGAAGTATATTTGAAGGATATTAAAAAGTCCGTAAAATTCATAAAGCATCGAAAATTCAAGTGGATAATGTAAATAATTGACTTTGCACAATATTCAATGTTAAATTAATGTTATCTAAATATAAATAAAACGTATATTTGATTGTTGATTTTAACATAACCCTTAAAATTTATAAAGATGAAAATTGTGCAATTAATCATGTTAGTGATGATTTCAATTTCTGCTAACGGACAAAACAGGGAGTTGTCGACGTTTTTTGATAACGGAAATATCAAGAGCCGTTATGAGTATACATCTACCCAAACGTATTCATTTACAAACTACTATCAATCGGGAAAGCTCATGGAAACAGGAAGTTTCTTGGATGGAAAATTAGATGGAACATGGTTTACATTTAATGATGCGGGATTTAAAACCGCGGAAGCTTTTTATGAAAAAGGTGAGAAAATAGGTGAATGGAAAATTTTCGATGAACTCGGTGCTCTTCGTTATAAGATCACTTACGATTCAAAAAAGATTGTTAAAGCAAGTAATTTTGATTCCGAAGGACATGAAATTGCTGAAATGCATTCAAAATAAAATAACTTTTGTTTTAATTTTAAACGCCTCTGAAAATCAGGGGCGTTTTCGTTTTAGAATAGGGCTGCTAAATGGTGTGATTTTCTAACTTTGATGCCAAATATTACGGAAAATGAAAATGCATAATTTCAGTGCCGGTCCTGGCATCCTTCCTAAGGAAGTTCTTCAACAAGCATCAGCAGCATGTTTGGATTTTAATAACTCAGGATTATCATTGCTCGAAGTCTCACATCGGGGAAAAGACGTCATTGCTGTTTTTGATCGTGCTATTAGTCTGGTGAAAAGCCTTTTGGAAATTGGAGATGATTATACGGTTATTTTTCTTCAAGGTGGAGCAAGTCTGCAATTCTCCATGGTGCCAGCTAATTTCCTCAACACCAAAGCGGCCTATTTGAATACGGGTGTTTGGGCTTCAAAGGCAATTAAAGAAGCTAAATTGTATGGTAATACAGAAGTTGTAGCATCGTCCGAAGATCGAAATTTCTCATACATCCCCAAAGAATTCAGCATTCCAACGGATGCCGATTATTTCCATATTACATCAAATAACACAATTTATGGCACGCAAATGCGGACTTTCCCAAAAAGCCCCGTGCCTTTGTTTTGTGATATGTCGTCCGATATTTTTTCTCATCGTTTTGATGCGACAAAATTCGATTTGATTTATGCAGGCGTTCAGAAAAACATGGGACCTGCTGGAGCTCCCATGGTAATTCTTAAAAAAGAGTTGCTTCAAAAGATAAAACGCACATTGCCTTCCATGCTCAATTATGCCATTCATGTTGAAGGAGAATCGATGTTCAATACGCCTCCTGTTTTTGCTGTATATGTTTCGATGTTAACACTCGATTGGCTCGATAAAAATGGTGGTGTTGAATGGGCCGATAATCGAAATCGTGCTAAAGCAAATTTGTTTTATTCGGAGTTAGATCGTAATTCACAATTTGTTGGAACTGTCGATTTGGAAGACCGTTCATGGATGAATGCAAATTTCGTGTTGACAGCACCTGATAAAGAAGCAGCATTTAAGTCTTTATTAAAACAGGCAAATATCAGCGGTCTAGATGGACACCGTTCGGTGGGTGGTTTTAGAGCATCCATGTACAATGCAATGGACCTAGAAACTGTTCAAGTTTTGGTTGATGTTATGAAATCATTCGAACAAAATAACGGCTAAGAATATGGCTTACAAGAGAATTTTAGCCAACGATGGCATTGATAAATTAGGCAAAGCACTTCTTGAAGAAGCTGGATTTTTTGTCGAAACAAATAAAGTAGCTCAAGAGCACTTAGCGGAAACTCTAAACTCTGGTAATTTTGATGTGCTCTTAGTTCGAAGTGCTACGCTTGTTCGTAAAGACATCATTGACAATTGCCCCAACCTCAAACTTATTGGTAGAGCAGGTGTTGGAATGGATAATATCGATGTTTCTTATGCTCGTGAAAAGGGAATGCAGGTTGTAAATACTCCAGCCTCATCATCGCAATCGGTTGCAGAATTGGTATTTGCACATTTGTTTTCTGGCGTTCGTTTTTTACAAGATTCCAACTATTTGATGCGCCTCCAAGGGGACACCGACTTCGCGAATTTGAAGAAAAAGTATGCTGCTGGAATTGAATTAAACGGTAAAACAATCGGTATAATTGGCTTTGGTAGAATAGGGCAGGCTGTTGCTCGAATGGGGCTTGGACTAGGAATGCATGTAGTTGCCTTCGATCCTTTCATTCCTGAAGTGACAATTCAACTTCACATTGCTCAAACCGGTCAGAATATTCCTCTTGTTATTCAAACATGTTCAATGGATGAAGTCTTGCAAAAAAGCGACTTTCTAAGTATCCATGTTCCTGGAAAAATAAATGGGAAAGCAGTTATTGGAAAGGAAGAATTGTTGAAAATGAAAAAGGGTGTTGGTTTAGTGAATGCCGCTCGTGGTGGCGTGATTGATGAAGATCAATTGTTGGAATTTCTAAATAATGGACATGTTGCTTTTGCAGGTTTGGATGTTTTTGAAAACGAACCTAAGCCACGTGTCGATTTGTTGAAACATACCGGAATATCTGTTACACCGCATATTGGAGCGGCCACTCAAGAAGCGCAAGAACGAATTGGAAAAGAAATGGCAGATAATATCATTCAATTTTTCTCGAACTCGAACTGATGGCTAAGCTTTTCCCTTTTAAAGGAATTCTCCCTTCGCCCGATTTCACCGAACGTGTTATTTCAAAGCCTTATGATAAATATTCAAAATCAGAAGTCGAGGAAATAGTTAAACATAATCCAGCTTCATTTTTAAATATCATCAAGCCCGAATTAGCAAACGGTCAAAGCACAAAGCCCGACAACCCTATAGCACAGCAAAAAAGCCGTCAAAAGTTTGAGGATTTTCTGGAGAATCATATTTTAACTCAGGCAAGTAATAAGCGTTATTATGTATACCGACAAATTAAATCGGACTTTACCTATACGGGCATCATCGCAACCATTTCGAGTGAGGATTACCACAATGGGGTTATTAAAATTCATGAACAAACGCTTGCGCCCAAAGAAGAAAAACTCAAGGATTATTTGCGTGTTGTTGGGATAAATGCAGAGCCTGTAATGTTTACTTATCCTCATCGAGCCGATATAGATGAGCTTGTAAACATGCTAACGCTTGAACCGGCTTATGCATCTTTTCATTTCGATTCGAAAGAGCATGTTCTTTGGGAAATTTCAAATCCAGGACATATAGAAATGATTCGTATTTCTTTCGAAAAAATTGAAAGAGTATACGTTGCTGACGGTCACCATCGTTCAGCTTCATCTGTATTACTTTCTCAAGAACTTGCCAAGGAAACCAATGATTTTTCGGGAGATGCAGATTGGAACCGCTTTATGGGGATTTTTTTCCCAGATCATAATCTTCAGCTATTCGAATTCAATCGGCTTGTTAAAGATATTGGGAGCTTATCCCTTGCAGAAATTCTTGAAATGTTATCGGCTGATTTTGAAATTACGCTGATCAATCAAACCAACTATACCCCACAAATGA
>CAXNNF010000133.1:0-4597 GCA_964203455.1 Bacteroidia bacterium | reverse complement strand
AAACCTGTACCAGAAACAAATGCGAGTTTACAACCAGGCAAAATGTTGAGTGTTGCTGCATTTCCAGAATAGCCGACAAAAACAGTGTTTTCTAGTTGAAATGAAATTCCTGGATTCTCCCATATTGGATCACCATACAAACGCCCACCTCGAACATTGATATAAGGATTTGTATTTCCGGAATAACTGCTCAGCGTACCATCTAAGGCATCAATACTTGCTGCTATGCAAGAAATCGGATAGCGTCCATTGTCGATAATTTGATTTGCAGAATAAAGAGAAAGCGGATTTTGAGAGGCCGTGTTTAAGCCTTCTATGTATATTCCATCTTGCCCACTTCGACTAATAATGCTGTTTCGAATGATTAACTGAGCGGTCTCTTTCAATCGAATATTGGCTTTATAATCAGCATTCCCATCAAAAGAAGCCGAACCACCATGCGAAATGGTGCAATAATTCAATTCGTTTTCTGGACTGTTCGATTTAATGTAAATCCCTTTCCAAAAACCAGCTAAAGGAGAATCGCCTTTCAACACAATTGGACTGCTCGCTGTTCCCACAGCAACCAAAGCTCCTGCGCTTTCAATAGTGATGGATGCGTTGTTTTTAAAGTGAATTACAACCCCAGGTTCGATGGTCAATTTTGCCGATACGCTGATGTTGCAGTCAACATAATAGTCAACACCATCGCCCACATTTGTCCATACGGTTGGACTCGTTATAACAGAACATGAAATATTCTGATTAATTGGTGATGGTTCTGGAATTTCTTCTTCATCTTTTCTGCACGATGTGAAGAAAACTGCGCCCATAAAAAATAGGATTTTACAAAATGATGTTGCATTCATACGAGTTCAATTAAATTAACACGACGAATATCATTAATGAATAATGATTGAATTGAGGCTCTTTAACGAATGGCTATAACAGATTAATAACTGGTATATATATCCGATAAATGGTAAGGCCGTAATTAGTGGCCCAAAAAATCTAAAAACTCATCCCGCTTTCTGCGCGAAACCATCAAGTGTTCTAAGTTGCTCATTTCTAAATAACCACAATCTTTCCGAATAATTTTCTTGAGATGTTGCACGTTAATGAGGGAGGAATTGTGTATTCGATTAAATACTAAATAAGCATCGCTTATCACTTTAAAACAAATTCAATATTCATAAATGTAAAAGACAATAGAATCACCATAATAACTCAAATTTGAATTACTACTGTGAATCTATTGCCTCAAATGAATTCGATAGTAGCTTGCTAATTATTGTTTTAAAAGCTTGGTATATTGAACAGAATTGTCATTGTGAGTTACTTTTACTGTGTACAATCCTGTAATCAAATTTTGAAGATCAATATCTAAACTATTCTCTCCTTCAATTAACTCAAATGTTTTATTAAGAGCCAGTCTACCTTGTAGGTCGAATAACTGAATCGACAAATATTGTTTTGATTTAGAGTGAATCAATAATTTACATGCACTTCCAGATACTGGGTTTGGATATACAATTGGTGCTGGAGCGCTTATAGTTTCAGATTGTTCTTCCAAATCCGAGACTAAACCTAAGCGAGCTGTGTTTTCAGGAGATGCGGGCGCCCAACACTTTGAGTAAATCTGCCCTTCTGAAAATTGCGTAGTAACTTCCTCAACGATCCCAGAATTGATAACAAATAATGTTTGATTAATTAGTGTGGATGACAAAGCTGTGGATGCGAAATTTGCTTTTAATACTTCTCCACAATTGATGTTTAGTAATTCAGATGATTTGATTAAAGTCCCTTTCTGAACCATATTCGGATTCGTAGGAAATAAATTACGCTGCCAACCGAAACAAGCGAAACCATTACCCGTAGGTTCATTTAAAACCAAATCTATTGCTGAAGAAGCAGAGTTATTTGTAATGATTTTTGCTTGAAGTGCAGTTCCGACTGAATTACATAGTATTTGCATGGCTTGCGAACTTCCATCGGCTAAGTATGATGTTGCAGCTATGCAATATTGAATTACCCCATTTTTAATCTTCATCACTACATCGTTGCCCTCTTGTTTAATAGTATTGTTTAACGAGTTTACATCAGGCACCCGAAAAATTTTAAAGAATTCGATTTCAGGGCTAACATCACTCTGTGTTTTTACCCGAAGAATAACTGTTGAAATTTTATTGTTTGATGTTTGCCTTGCAGAGCCAGTAATTATAAATGCTTGTGCATTTTCGGTTGGACGGATACTTTGTAAATTGAGTTCAGAAAATTGATTCGCAACATTCGGAGCTATAATTCTGTACCAAATTAGGGTTCCATTGCTTCTAAATTTTGCTATGAATCCCTTTTTACTTGCAGCATTGTTGTTCAAATTGAATAAATTTCCAATAACTATTACATTGCCTGTATTCGCCTCGTCTATTACTGAAGTTGCTTCTGAAGATATACTAGAGTCGCTAAATCTAAAGTTCTTCCCCCACGATAATAATGAACCGTCAGCGTTATGGCGCATCAATAAGAATTTATGTGAACCCGGCTCCTTACTAACTCCACATGTATAAAAAACATCATTAACTAAATTTCTCGACTTACGAGTGCAGTAAGCTTCTGGACTTATTCCAACAGCTATTCGATGTGCTTTTATAGGACTGCCACTTTCGTCTGTTTGCATAATTAAAACATACCTAGTATTGTTAGGTTGCATCCAAACAGAACCGGAGAGAGTAAGTCTAGTCGAACTATTCTCTGAAATGCTGTTTAAATTTGCAAACATTTCTATAGGAATACCAGGTGTAAATATTCTATACCTTTTTGAGTTAACTAGATTACCATTAATATCAAAACTTGAAAAAATTCCTCGTGGAAATGAATTAATATTCTGTTCAATTTGATTGATGGTCCCACAGGTTATATTTACACTTCTTTGGTTAATCTTATACAAATCGCTTATTAAGCCATCGGAATACGTTTCAGATGATATAAAGTCGATTGCAGAACCTTTTATTCCAAATTGGGCAAATGTTAACTGGCTAAAAAAGGAAACAATGGTGATAAATAGAATCTTTTTCATAAAGCAATTGAATTTGTTTAATCAAAACTGAAAAATTCCCGATTACTTTCAAATAAAATTAGACTTTAATCTTACGCTTCCAAAAGCGTAAATTGAGCGTTTATTTTTGGTTATCAGTGTTTTTAGCATTAATTTCATACTTAGTTAGACGAGAATTTTTCATTATGAAATCTATGGTCTATTCAGCGTGAATGTCTAAAACAAACATTTTAGTGTCCCAAATAATCTAAAAACTCATCCCGCTTTCTGCGCGACACCGTCAAGTGTTCTCCGTTGCTCATTTCCACATAACCTCCATCTTGCCGAATAAATTTCTTGAGATGTTGCACGTTAATGAGGGAAGAATTATGGATCCGATAAAACCCTTTATCGCTGAGTTGTTGCTCGTATTCTCCAAGCGATTTTGATGATATTATGGATGCTCCTCCATCTAGTTGAAATGTTGTATACGGACCATCAGATGTGCAATAAAGCACCTGACTAATCTCAATAAATACAATTCCTTTGTCGGTTGGGATGCTTATTTTCTTAACCTGCTGCTGAGTTTTCATATACTCGAGAAGAGCATCCATAGCCGGATTCTCTTCTCGTTTCAGTGATTTCAGTTTGTTTACAGCACTTTTCAATTCATCTGCATCAATGGGTTTAAGCAAATAATCGAGTGCCGAAACTCGAAAGGCCTTCAATGCAAATTCGTTGTAAGCTGTGGTGAAAATGATTTGTAATTTAAGTTTGCTTAGTTTTTCAACGAGTTCAAAACCATTCATTTGAGGCATTTCTACATCCACAAAAAGCACATCGGGTTGTAGGAGCGGGATTGCTTCTGCTGCTTCTAAAGAAGATGTAAAGCTTTTAATCACCTCAACGTCTTTACAATGACGCTGTAATGTGTATTCAAGCACCTCTATTCCACTGGTTTCATCGTCTACAATGACGGCTCGTATGGGAGAATGACTCATGGTATTTCTTGTTCGTTTTTAATTAAAGCTATTTTTAAAAGCATTGTTGTTCCAGTTGGATTTCCAAATTCGTCTTTCTTATCAATAATTTCAACCGCCCTCCCAAGAGAAAAATCTGCGTTAAAGTTTTCAATGCGTTTAATGGTTACCTCCATTCCATGCGATTTGTCTTTAAGTAAGGACTTGCTCTTTAATTGCTGAGCAGCGTCTCGACCAACACCATTGTCATCAATCGAAATTTCCAGATAACCACTTTTTTCTTGAAGTAAAATTGTAAGTAGTCCCGGTTTTTCTTGATGCAGAAGTCCATGCCAGATTGCATTCTCAACAAAAGGCTGAATAATCATGGGAGGAACCAAAGTCGAGTGAATATCGATACTCGGATGGATTTGAATATTCCAATTAAATTTATTGGCGAAGCGTTTATTCTCTATTTCGATGTAGAGATTCAAGGCCATCAATTCGCTCTCTAGTGCAATGTGTGTTTCGCGTGAATTGTCAAGAATTAATCGAATTAATCGAGCAAATTTCGAAACATAGGCAGATGCTTCGTCAGGTTTGTTTTTAATGATATAACTATTAA
>CAXNNF010000132.1:0-4598 GCA_964203455.1 Bacteroidia bacterium | reverse complement strand
GCATCGTCGAAATACTTGTAAATATCGGCGGTGCTTCTGTCGGGATAATAATAGGTATAAACGAGAGTGAGTCCAATGCCGGCAATAACTTTTAGGGCGAATACAAAAGAAAGTGCAAGTGGTTTTACTCCCGATTTTTGGAAGAAAGGAAGTTTTATTATTGCCCAAAGCAACATGGCAAACCAGAAAAAACAAACGATCCAGGTCATGGCATCGAAGATACATAAACTAGTAAGTTAGCAGTCAGTTTAAAAATACTCATCGCCTATAAAAATCTAAGAATCTTAATCGAAAGTGCTAAATAAATTGTTTAGTTTTACTGAATAAATCAAAAATAAAAACATGTTTAAAAAATTTACAATTGTAGACAAACTTCTATTTGTTTCTGCCATTTTATCGTTAATCTTTTCTGAAATACTTTACTTTCAGGGAGCTAAAGAAGACGGTTCTTTTATTGGATTATGGGTTCCTTCAATATTAGCTTTTGGTATTTATTTAAAACTAATCAATAATTCAAAAAATGACTGAAATCATTCCATACTTCGCTGGATTTATAACTCTGCTTTTTGGCACTGGCTTTTATTTAGCAATCAGACAACCAGACGATAAAAATAAATAGTGCTTTATAATTTATTAGCAAAGCACTAATATATAAGTCGACTGAGATAATTTGTGGAAATCACAAACCAACGAAAAGCTTCTAGTGTCGATTTATATAAAATTAAAAATCCCCGAAACATTGCTGATTCGGGGATTTTTAATAAGTAATTTATAGCATTACTTTTTCCATGGCTCTATCGTAATGGCCATTTTTAAGTTTGTCTTTGATGCTCGAAAAAGCACTGATAGTATAATCAACATCTTCGAGTGTATGCACCGCCGTTGGAATTAATCGCAGCATGATAACTCCTTTTGGAACAACAGGATACACCACCATAGAACAGAAAATATTGTAATTCTCGCGCAAATCGAAAATCAGATTTGCTGCTTCAGGAATCGAACCATTTAAAAATACCGGGGTAACAGGCGATTGTGTTTTGCCAATTTCAAACCCTTCGGCACGTAATTTACTTTGCAAAGCATGGGTGATTTTCCAAAGATTGTCTTTCAATTCAGGATTTGTTTTTAGCAATTCGAGACGCTTTAAAGCACCAACCACCAAAGGCATTGGAAGTGCTTTCGCGAATATCTGTGAACGCATATTGTAGCGTAAATATTCAACAACGTGCTGCTCTCCGGCAATAAAACCACCAATCAAGGCCATTGATTTTGCAAATGTTCCGAAATACAAATCTACCCCGTCCATGCAATCTTGTTCTTCGGAAACTCCAGCTCCTGTTTTTCCCATGGTGCCAAATCCGTGAGCATCATCAACCAACAAACGAAATTGGAATTTCTTTTTCAATTCAACGACATCTTTTAAACGTCCCTGATCTCCACTCATTCCAAAAACACCTTCCGTAATTACTAAGATTGATCCATTGGTTTCGGCAATGAGTTTGGTAGCGCGTTCTAATTGGATTTCAAGATTCGCCATGTCGTTGTGCGGAAAAACATAACGTTTACCCATATGTAAGCGAACACCATCGATAATGCAGGCATGCGATTCTGAATCGTATACAATCACATCGTGACGATCGACCAATGCATCGATACATGACATAATTCCTTGGTAACCATAATTCACCAAAATGGCATCTTCTTTCTTTTCGAAATCGGCAAGTTCACGTTCTAGTTGCTCATGTAAATCGGAATTTCCCGACATCATTCGCGCTCCCATTGGCAATGCATTTCCAAATTGAGCAGCGCCATCAGCATCCGCTTTGCGCACTTCTGGGTGATTAGCAAGACCCAAATAATTATTTAAACTCCAATTGAGACATTCCTTTCCACGAAACACCATGCGTGGTCCAATTTCGCCTTCCAGCTTAGGAAACGTAAAATAGCCATGTACTTCTTTAGCGTATGATCCAAGAGGACCGCGGTTTGACTTGAGTTTTTCAAATAAATCCATCAGTTGAAATTGTTTTGATTTGGTTTGCAAAATTAAGAAAATTCGGGTTTCTTAGAGGAAAAGTCACGAACATCTTATAGTCAACAACCCTTTCTGTATTTTTGTTGCATGAAATTTATAAAAAGCCCGATTATTTTCCTGCTGTTTGTGTTGGTACTTTCAACGTCATGCAGTGATTATCAGAAAGTTCTTAAAGGAAATGATTACTCACGCAAGTATGAATTGGCTAAAGCACTTTACCTGAAAAAAGATTATCAAAAGGCGTATCCTTTGTTGGAGGAGCTCGTAAGTGTGAAACGCGGCACCTCCGAAGCTGAAGATATTTACTTTTATTATTGCTATTGCAACTACTACCTCGACGATTTGATTAGTGCCAGTTACCATTTTGCGCAGTTTGCCAAAACCTATCCATCGAGTTCGCGCACCGAAGAAATGGCATACATGAATGCTTATTGTTACTATTTAGGATCGCCAGTTCCATCATTAGATCAATCGAATAGTTATAAAGCAATCGACGAAATGCAATTATTTATAAATCAATTTCCAAATAGTTCGCGTATCGAAGAATGCAATAATTTGATTGATAAACTGCGTGTAAAATTGGAAATTAAATCATACGAATTAGCGAAGTTATATTATAAAATGTCTGATTATAAGGCGGCTATCATATCGATGCAAAATACATTGCGCGATTTTCCAATGACATCATATAAAGAAGAATTCTTGTTTTTGATTGTGAAATCGAACTATGAATTGGCCGAAAACAGTGTTGACTCAAAAAAGTATGAACGATACAAAAGTTCTATTGACGCTTATTTCACTTTTATTGATAAATTTGCAACTGGAAAATATGCTCGCGAAGCAGAAATTATTCATTCCAAATCGCAAGAGCGTCTTTCTCAATATAAACCAACAAACTAAAATTCCCTGCAGGAAAATTATTATGGCTATAGAAAACACAACAGTAACGCGCGACCTTCGTAATCTAGAAGGGACAACAGCAAACATTTACGAATCCATTTCAATTATTGCAAAGCGTGCAAATCAAATTGGATTGAACGTGAAAGAAGAATTGAATTCCAAGCTAGCTGAATTTGCAACAACAAGCGATAATTTGGAGGAGGTTTTTGAAAATCGTGAGCAAATCGAGATTTCGAAACATTACGAACGTCAGCCAAAAGCAACGTTGATTGCAATTAACGAATACCAAGAAGGAAAAGTCTATCATCGCAATCCTGTGAACGATCAGGCAGAAGAGAAATAATTTCTCCCCATGTTATTCCGGAAAAAAATAATTCTGGGTGTTACGGGAAGTATTGCGGCATACAAGAGTGCATCATTGACGCGACTTCTTGTTAAAGCCGGTGCTGAAGTGCGCGTTGTTATGACCGAATCTGCCCGCGATTTTATTACTCCATTAACATTACACACACTTTCGCGCAATCCAGTTCATTCCACGTTTACCATTGGTAGTCAAGGAGAATGGGTGAATCACGTTGAGTTGGGACTTTGGGCCGATGCGATGATTATTGCGCCCTCTAGTGCAAATACCTTGGCACATTGTTCCAACGGTATTTGCGACAGTCTTTTGTCGGCGGTTTACCTTTCGGCTCGATGTCCTGTCTTTTTTGCACCTGCGATGGATGTTGATATGTGGAAACATCCGTCAACGAAAGATAATATTCAACGATTGCGAGGTTTCGGAAACTTAATTATTGATCCAACCAGCGGGCAACTTGCAAGTGGTTTAATAGGAGAAGGACGTATGGCAGAACCTGAAGATATTGTAGTAGCGATATCGACCTTTTTTGCACGTAACCGATTGATGCACAATAAGAAAATTTTAATGACTGCTGGTCCAACGCAAGAGTCGATAGACGCGGTACGTTTTATTTCCAATCATTCCTCTGGGAAAATGGGATATGCCTTGGCCGAAGAATTAGCATCTCGAGGCGCGCATGTGGAATTGGTTTCAGGTCCGGTTATGCTTCATGCTGAACATCCTAACATTACTGTGATACCTGTTAAAACTGCAAGTGAAATGTATGATGCCTGCATGCAGCGATTTTCGGATAAGGATGCTGCAATACTTACTGCCGCTGTTTCTGATTATCGTCCCGAAATAAAGGTGGAAGGGAAGATGAAAAAGTTGGATCAGAAACTTCAGATTGAATTAGAACCTACGCAGGATATTTTAGCTGCTCTTGGGAATTTGAAACAAGCAGGTCAGCTAGTTGCCGGTTTTTCATTAGAGACTTCGGATGGAAAAATGTATGCAGAAAAAAAAATGCAGACTAAACAACTCGACTTCATCGTTCTTAACACGATTACAAAAGAAAATGTTGTTTTTGGAAGTGATTTGAATCAAATTGAAATTGGAAGTCCCGATGGGAAATGGATAAGCTTTGATCAAAAAACAAAAACGGAAGCAGCCCGCGATATTGCAGATTATCTTAACGAACTTATGTTGCATGCGTAATTTTATTCTTGCTCTAGTATTTGTAATTCCATTTGCTATTAAAGCACAGGAACTTAACTGTAAAGTATCGGTTTTATCACAAGGAATTCAATTGAGTGATAAGCG
>CAXNNF010000131.1:0-4623 GCA_964203455.1 Bacteroidia bacterium | reverse complement strand
ATTGAAAATTATTACTTTATTACAACCAATGAAAACCCAAATTGATTTGTAATTGAAAATAAAAAAGTAATGCGAAGGTAGTTTATTACGCGTATTCGCCCAATTTCATGAACTTGCGTAAAATTTTTTTTAAAGATGAGACGCTCGCGCAAACAAGCATATCAAGTTTACCAAGAACTCGAAATTACCGATTTAGCTTCGGAAGGAATGGGTGTTGCCCGTAAAGAAGGCATGGTTGTATTTGTTGAACAAACCGTTACGGGCGATATTGTCGATGTTCAAATTACCCGTAAAAAAAGTGGCTTTCGTCAAGGAAAACCAATCCATTTTCATAAGCGCAGTGATTTACGAATAGAACCCAAATGCGAGCATTTTGGCGTGTGTGGTGGATGTAAATGGCAGGTGATTTCGTATCAAGAACAACTAAAACACAAAGCCAAGCAAGTGCACGATGCCTTAACCCGCATTGCAAAAGTGAATCTGCCTGAAATAAAGCCAATTTTGGGAGCACCCTCTGAATTCTATTACCGCAATAAACTCGAATACACCTTTTCGGCCAGTCGCTGGTTAACGGAAGAAGAGATTGGAAGCACCGAAAATTTCAGCGATCGTGCTGCTTTGGGATTTCATATTCCCGGGAGATTCGACAAGGTTTTATCGATTAATAATTGTCACCTGCAACCCGAACCAAGCAATTCGATTCGTTTGTTTGTGGCCAAACGCGCCAAAGAATTGGGGATTTCCTTCTTTAACTTGATGGAGCAAACTGGAGTTCTTCGGAATCTTTTACTCCGAAATAACCAAAAAGGCGAATGGATGGTTTGCTTGAGCATCACGGAAATAAATCCCGAGGTGATTGTTTTGCTTGATGATTTGAAACAATCATTTCCAGCCATTACATCCTTGCTTTATACCATCAAC
The DNA here is from genome assembly GCA_964203455.1 of Bacteroidia bacterium. GTDB lineage: Bacteria > Bacteroidota > Bacteroidia > M30B66 > M30B66 > CALQRR01. The sequence continues at coordinate 3,702 of CAXNNF010000131.1, read as the reverse complement.
ACCAAGCGCAACGATACCATTTCGGATTTGGAAATTTGTGTGCATGCGGGTGCCGAATTTATTGAAGAGGAAATGGAAGGATTACGTTTTCGAATTGGACCCAAATCCTTTTATCAAACCAATGCCTTGCAAGCATACGAGCTGTATAAACAAACTCGTTTGTATGCGGATATTCAAGCAGATGATGTTGTGTATGATTTATATACAGGAACTGGAACTATCGCATTGTTTATTGCCAAGCAGGCTAAAAAAGTAGTAGGCGTTGAGTATGTTCCAGAAGCGGTTGCCGATGCGGAAATCAATGCCCAAGTGAATGGTATTTCCAATGCCCAGTTTTTTGCGGGTGATATGAAAGATGTCTTGGTACCCGAATTCTTTGCTGAACATGGCGCTCCGGATGTGATTATTACGGATCCACCACGCGCAGGAATGCATGATGATGTTACCAAACGTTTGATTGAAAGTGGGGCGAGAAGAATTGTTTATGTGAGTTGCAATCCTGCAACACAAGCGCGCGATTTAACTTTGCTCGATCAGGCCTATGAAGTAACTGCGGTTCAACCTGTGGACATGTTTCCTCAAACCACGCACGTTGAGAATATTGTTGTTTTGGAAAAGCGTAAGTCATAAAAATGGAAGTTCAATTGGATGAATCGTTTTGGAATGCGCGTTATACTTCGGGTGAAACCGCCTGGGACATGGGCCAGGTTTCGACGCCTTTGAAAACGTATATTGATCAATTATCCGATAAAACGATAAAAGTATTGGTTCCTGGAGCAGGCAATGCTTGGGAAGCTGCTTATTTGTGGGATTCAGGATTTCGGAATGTGTGGATCTGCGATATTGCTAGTGAAGCCATCGAACGTTTCAAAAAACGCAGACCCGATTTCCACGCCAATCAATTAATTCATTCGGACTTTTTTCAGCTCGAAGGGAATTTTGATTTGGTGTTGGAACAAACATTTTTCTGCGCAATCGATCCATCCTTGCGCTTGAGTTATGCAAAAAAGATGTCGCACATTTTGAATTTAGGAGGTACGCTTGCAGGAGTATTTTTCGATATCCCTGAAAATCCAAATCCGCCTCCATTTGCAGGAAATTCAGAAGAATATCGAACATTGTTTTCGCCGTATTTCAAGGAAGTACAGATTGAACCCTGTCACAATTCAATAAAGCCTCGCGAAGGAAGGGAAGTGTTTGTGATTTTGAAAAAATAAATTGTATTGTAAAAAAGCTCTATTGATTTTAACTATAATTGGGTCAGCAAACTCATTTCGCCTTTGATGCAGATTGTGAAATCTAAATAATGAATATTGAACATAAATAATATGGAAGACACTACTATCCAAGAAGTAAAAATTGGCAATCAAGTTTGGATGCTTGAAAATTTGGGTGCGGAATATTTTCGCAATGGAGATTCAATACCGCAAGCCAATACAGCTGAGGAGTGGGAAAATGCCGGAAAGAATAATGAACCAGCTTGGTGCTATTACGATAACGATGAAAGCAATGGAACTAAATACGGGAAGTTGTATAATTGGTATGCAGTGAACGATCCTCGTGGACTAGCGCCTGAAGGGTATCATATTCCTTCAAATAAGGAGTTGACAGAACTTACAGATAACCTGGGCAGAGAAAATGTAGCTGGTATAAAAATGAAAAGCTCAAGCGGTTGGTACGAATCCGGAAATGGCAATAATAGCAGCGGTTTTTCTGCTCTGCCAGGTGGCTTCCGTTATATCAATGGTTCATTCAGCGATATAGGCAAAGTAGGAAACTGGTGGAGTTCTTCGGAAGGCGATACGAGTAATGCCATAAGCCGCTTCCTGAATTACTATAATGCAGATGTATTCAATTACAACAGTGATAAGCAGAACGGTTTTTCTGTTCGTTGTCTGAAGGATTGAATTTTTTAGTTGTAAGTTAATCAGTTCTTACTGAGGCTGTGCCGAAGTTTAGAAATGTTTAATCCCGAGTGAAAGCCCTTTTGGCTGGAACCTCGGGAGGAAAGTTGAAAGTTGGGGTTCTGAAATAGAATATTATATCCTTTAAATCTTAAACGCCCTATTAATCTCTTCCATGCTTGAATTATTGTCTTTCAATGCAAATGGCAATTGTTCGGCAATGATGGAAAGTAGGTTGTAGATATCTTCAAACGAATGTCCTGTGGTTAGCGGAATACGTAAACCTGTGTTCTTGTATGGCACACTCGGGAACACGCTCAGGTTGATGTAAAAACCTTTATTCATGATGCGTGTAACCATGTTGTAACCAACACCTGGTTTCCCAACGCCGATAAAGAAAATCGGAGAATTCGACTCGCCAATCAGAGGCAATTTGAGGGTTTTACAGGTTTCTACAAAGTAATCGACACGCTTTTGTAATTCCGCTTGATGGCTTTTTATATCGGCATTCAAATGTAATTTCGCTGATGCCACAATTGCCCCCAACATAGGTGGCTGAATAGGGCCAGAGAAGATGAATGTTCCGCCGCAATTGCGTACACGTTTTTGTTCTTTCTCGTTCGGGAAAACTAACACACCACCGCAAGCAGCAAAGCTTTTTGCTAATCCAGCAACGAGGTATAAGCGTTCGTGAAAATGTTTCTGACTTAACACATAGCCCGCACCGTTTTTCCCAGCCCAGCCCGTTCCGTGAGCATCGTCGACGTATAAATGAAGTTGCTTGTGTTCGTCGAGCAGCTTGTAAAGTTCGTTTAATGGAAGAAAATCGCCGTACATGGAATACACACCATCTGCCATGTACCAGATTTTCTCATATTTTTCTTTGAGTTCAATGATGCGTTCTTCTAAAATATCCATGCGGTTATGACGGATAAGTTCCACATGAATACCACGAGCTTTAACCAGCTGTGCTGCCGTTTGCACGCATGAATGCACTTGAATATCCATAATCACACAATCACGATCTCCCACCAAAACCGGAATGTTGGATAGGTGTCCAAGCGTAACAGTAGGAGCGAGGAGCACAGGACGTTCGAAGATCTCCTCAAGCAAGTTTTCCGCTTCTGAGTATAAAGTAACCGAAGCATAAGCTCGCGAAGATGAAAATTGTGATCCGTATTTTGTAACGGCATCCACAACACCTTGAATAATGGCAGGATGTTTTTCGAGGTTGAGGTAACTACAAGAACCAAAATTCACCACATCGCGTCCTTTCACACGGATGGTTCTTCCACTTAATTCTTCGTCTTCAATTTGAAGCTGAGCGATTCCGAGGTTTGATGAAATTTGAGTTACTTCATCAATGGTATCAAGAACTTGTTCGTGTCTTGTTTTGGTGATGCTTGTTGTCTGACTCATAGTCGGTTTTATTCTTAAGCAAAGTAACCAAGTACATAGAGCAAATATTTAATCCTATTTTTAAAGATATAGACAGGTTTATCAACATTCATTGGGGATTGAATTTTATTTTTCCCGTAAAAAATACCGAGTCGAAAGGGAACACTTTTTCTATATTTGCAACATGGCATTAAGAAACGAAGACGCAGACGAAAAACTATTCTACACCATTGGTGAAGTTGCGAAGCGTTTCGATGTAAATGCATCGCTTATTCGTTTTTGGGAAAAGGAATTCGATAGTATCAAGCCTCAAAAAAACAAAAAAGGCAATCGTCTGTTTACCAAGGAAGATTTAAATAATTTTCATTTGATTTTTCATTTGGTGAAAGAGCGTGGTTAT
>CAXNNF010000130.1:0-4662 GCA_964203455.1 Bacteroidia bacterium | reverse complement strand
GCGTTTCGACTTCGTGTGTAAAACCCTTCAATGAAGAAACTGTATCGAACACTTCCATACCGAATGTTAAGACCAGTTGAGAAATCCAATAGATTCTTTTTTTGAGTTGTAAGAAGTGGTATTTCGGTTAAGCTATCGATGTTTGTTGTGCGCAGAAGCCCTTCTTTTTTAATGGTCCTGAACATGGAACTAATCAGCCAGCGTTTGCCAAGTCCAACCGATGCATTGACCCACAAACCATTACCGGTGTTTTTTAACAATAAACTATCGACTTTTTCCGTCAGGTTCGGATTAAATGAAAACGCTCGTCCCCATGCAACATCAACATAACTTGCATTCCAGTGCCGCGCTTTGTATTCGTCTTGCTTCTGCTTTAACTGTTCGCGATATGTCCTCCGAAATTGGAACAACTCACTTTCTTTCTTCAAAATTTCGGTGTCGAGCGAGTCGCGTTTGGGTGAAATCGACATAGTTTTTCTTTCGCGCTGCAGACTATCTAAGGTTTCAATTTGCTGTTCAAGCGAGCCTTCGTACGATGCCTGGTATTTGTTGTACAAGTCTTTGTCAAGAAAAGGATCATGAGAACGAAACAAATTCATTTTCAGGGCATAACTAAAAAAACGAGTGGTGTCGTTGCCATCAAGTGTACCGGCAGAAGCGCTCAGAGTGCTCAATGTTCGCATCAGATAACCAGCTTTACGATAACGTGATACATCATTGTTTTTATTGTATGCCAAAAGCCACACTGGCTGGATTTCTAAAGCGAGGTTGGGGGCTAGTCGATACGATTTCAGAGACCAATCGACCTTAAAATCGCGTGTAACGGACGCCCTTCCAACAAGTGAAGCATTGGCATCGAGTAATTGATACGCAGGAGCTGCCGGTATTGTAAAATCGCCCGAAGGAGCCGGGAGGGCATCCGTTGTTTGCTGTGCTTCGGCAACAGTTACCATTAAAACGGAAAGTAGCAGTGTGAAAATTTTCATGGTTCGATTGAACAAATTGAAATGAGGTAAAGGCGTGTTCGGGGCTAGATCAAAAGTAAAATTCGGAACATTTGCAACACTGAAATTAAACAATCAGATCTTCTTACCCTTTGTAATTTCTTTTAAGAAACAGACAGAGCAAGGGGTTAGGCTCGCTCTATCTGTTCTTAAGCATCTATGATGTATACAATCAGATAAATTGACTTTTAGTTCAAAATGTTGCCAAATCCAAATTTAATTGGGGAAAACATTGTTTAATTCTCCGCCGGCTGTTCCTTCATTGATATTGAGGTTGCTGTCAACAGTAATGGTTATCAAAGAGTTTGCTGTACTCCCTATTTCTAAAGGCCATGCGTTGTCACAATAAAAGGCCCCTGGTCTGTTCGAAAATGTGAACACCTGAATCATCCGCTTTGGACCAATGCTGTTGTTGGTAATACCTATGTTCAAGGATGGTAAAGTTTGGGTTATCGTTGTAGTCGAAGGGAATGTTGTAAAACGTGCAAGGACTTGCTGAGTTGGCAAAACCTGCGGAGTAGAAGCAACCATATTTCCCCTAAAGCTATTGGTAAACGTTGTAGTTGCATTCGCATTACCTTGATTAGTAATAGGACAGGTATAGTTCCCCATAGTAATTTGATGCAGCGTAACTACTCCAAGAGTTGGATCGTTACCAAGCTCTTTTGATACACAGCGAGAAGGGCTATTGATTAAAGATCCAGTACTCAATTGTGTTCCCAAATCATTGATGTCTGGAGTAGTATTAGGAGGAGGAGTAACAATATTTTTATAAATCCTGCCCTGCTGGTCGGTTACCGTTACCGTACCAAACTTGTATGTTGTCCCGAAACTTGATGGCAACAATGGTTTCAGATCAGGAGCCGCTGGCGGGTCAACCACAGCAAGCACATTTAAATCTGTTAAACTGCCCGCTGTCCCTAAGTTGTTGTTGAAATCATACATTAAGTATGCTCCATAGATATTATCAACTTCATTACTGACACCAATGATTTCAAAATTGTTGCGATTTACAAAATCTTGTAAATCGGTGGAAGAAGTTCCATTAGAACTAGGTTTCATTTTTATGGTTATTACTGTGCCGGTGGAATTCACAACCGTAGATATTACGCCTAGGGATATATCTGTGTCGAATAATGAATTATTATTTATTACGTTAGGTAAATCGGTTAAACTCAAAGCAGTCCCAAAACCCGTTCCGGTGAATTGTAATGTGTATTCAACTCTTCTCGTAAGATCTGAACGTTCGCCACCTGTTCCAACGTTTGTTATTGTTGGCAAATTTGTTCCAATCCAGGTAATTGAATTGATTACACCTCTTGGCACAACACGACATTTTAAAACGTCATAGCCATTGAACTCAGGAGCATAGCGCACGCGTATCTCAAAGTTACCGATGCTAGTTAATCGTGAAGATGGCACTGTAAACTTCAATTGACCCTTCCCATTTACTGTGGTTTTAGTTAAAGCGGCATCCCTTAACGTTTGCACAATAGTTCCTGAAGAATTTACAATTTCAACGCGGTCGCAGGTATTCAACCAGTCGCCGGTAAGCGTAACAAGATGATTTACACTGATTACAAATGGAAGTCGACGGGTACCTGAAACTAATCCAAGCTGAGACGAAATGTTGGAATTGGAATTTGGAATTGACATTTCTTTACTCAAATTTTGAGCATTGGCAATAGATCCCGCCTGTAGTTTAACTTTTTCGATTGTTGCCTTAAGCGGTTGCGCCAATAATGCTGAGAACGTTAGTAGCAAAAAAATGGATTTGATTTGATTTGTTTTCATGGTTATGTGATTTAAGAACATTGCAAATTTTAGTTATTATAAATTGGTAATCAATCACTAATTCTAGTGATTGTATTGTTCTATTAAACTTAGAATCCCTAGCAGAGCGTTTAGCGAAAAACTCTAATTTCGAATGGTTTAATAAGATATCTCCGCTGTTCCTTTTGAAAATGAAAATCCTTTTCGTTTTATATTGCTTCCTTTCTGTTTTCAGACTTCAGGCATCTGATACCCTCCAACTTCAGAAATGGATTCTCACCAATGATGGCCTTCAAAACCCAATCGCATTTCAAGGCGCACAGAACATTCTTCAGGTGATTCGAGCTGCTCAATCAACGCCTCAACTCAAAGGCCGCTTCAGTGAAGAAAGTCTTGCTTTTCATGACTCGGTAGCATCTCTGCAGCATACCATAAAAACGACCTTCGATTTGAGTAAGCAACAACTTAATGCAACGTTTGTAGAACTCAACTTCAATTACCTGCAAACATTCACGCGCATTTATCTCAACGACCAACTCCTAGGCGAAACCAACAATGCCTTTCGACTTTGGTCATTTCCGGTTCCCAAACGACTGCTAAAAAATCATAATGTACTTCGCATACAATTCCGTCCGCCCCGAGAAGAAGTAGAAGAACTCACACGACGGAATTTTCCCATGCCAGCAGGAAACCAAGTCGACTCCACTAAAACTGCTCCCTTCATTCGTCAGCCACAGCAGGAATTTGGTTGGGATTTTTGCTATCCCGAAATCTATACGGGCTTTAGAGTCTTGCCTCAACTTATTTTACATGCTCCGCAAGAAGTACAATCGCTGCGTGTAGAGACTAGATCGATCGCATTCGGAAATGCCCAATTGAAAATACATCTCAAAGGAGTCACCTCCAAGAAAAAGCAAGTACTGCATCTTCAAATCGATAATGTAACCGAGCACATTCAATTAAAACGCGGCGCTTTCGACACGCTCATTCACGTACAAATTCCGAAGGCAAAATTGTGGTGGCCAATTGGAATGAAGGATGGACCACAGCTCTATACTGCCAAATGTTGGTTTGATAATAACGTCATCCTAAAGCAATCGTTCCGCTTTGGAGTCCGAATGATGGATCTTGAGCAACAGCCCGATTCTGTGGGCGTTTCCTTTCTATTTAAGGTGAATTACGAGCCCGTTTTTGCCAATGGAGCCAACGTGGTGATGCCGAATGAAGCGTTTGAAGGACATCGAATCGCTGGCTTATCGACGAAGGACTTGCAATATGTGCAATCGGCGGGATTCAATATGTTGCGCATTTGGGGCGGCGGAACCTATTTGCCGGAAGCCTTTTTTAATTGGGCAGATGAACACGGAGTAATGATTTGGCAAGATGCCATGTTTGCCTGTTCGTATTATCCGGTAGATGAAGCTTTTCTGGAAAATGTAAAACAGGAAATCCTTTATCAATCGGAGCGCTTAGCGAAGCATCCAAGTTTGGCGCTATGGTGCGGAAACAATGAAATCAATGTAGGGCGATTGAATTGGGGATGGGAATCGACCTATCAATATAAAATCCCACAAAAGAGCTCGTTGGATCACGACTACATCTTTTTCTTTGAAAGCTTTCTTCCTGAAATCCTTCGTCAAACTACAACCGAAATTCCTTATCTCCCTTCTACACCTGTTTCTAATTGGGGAAAATCATCGGAGTTAAGAACAGGCGATAATCACGATTGGTCGGTCTGGCATGGAGAATATCCCGTGGATTCGGTGCTTACACGCATTCCTCGTTTTATGAGTGAATATGGTTTTCCGTCATTCCCTTCTGTAGAAGTATTGGAAGAAGCTTACGGTAAAAGACTAAATGAAATTGATTTGCGCGATTTAGTGAA
>CAXNNF010000129.1:0-4714 GCA_964203455.1 Bacteroidia bacterium | reverse complement strand
AAAACAACAAAATTCCCGTGTTTAATAAATTCTCAAAAATATTTCGGGTAATACGATTAATAATTATTAATCAAGTGGCTTATATTATTTATAACCAAGCAATTTATACCATATCACTATGAAAAACCCAAGCAGTGAATTAGTGTTGAAAATGCAGTTGCTTAATGATGTAAAAGAGCAATTGAAAACAGAATATGCGGGAATTGATCGCGTGATTGATGAATTCATGACGGCTGTTTGTCCTTGGTTTATCTTTCCTGAATTGCAGGATCGACCGGTTGTTGTTAATTTATGGGGCTTGACTGGAACCGGAAAATCTTCTTTGGTAAAACGTTTTACGGAACTAATCCAAATGCAACATTACTTTCACTTTGATTTGGGAGAAGTAAACGATAATAAGTTATCTATCCGCAATCAATTGGAGGATATTCATGAATATCGGAATGGATTGCCATTGATCATTGGGCTTGATGAATTTCAACATGCCCGTTCAATCAATGAAAATGGTGAAGAATTAATTAGTGCTCCATTACGAATAGTTTGGGATTTATTGGATAGTGGAGAGTTTCAATTGATACGCTATGAAGTGCATTTTTCATACGAAATCATTGAATTTATAAAGGCATTCCGAATTGCCTTAAACAGAGGTATAGTTGTTAAAAACGGAAAAGTAGTTCAAGGCATTGATGTTTTCGATAAATGCATGGATGAGAATTGGTCGAGCTACAAAAAAACTGCACGTTCTCGATCAAAATCGACTGTATTAAAAGAAATGAATCTTTTTCAGGATGATTTTATTGAAAGTTTATACGATGTTACAAAACACCTATTCGAGAATCGGATTTCATTTATTGAGCAATTGTTTTCGTTCGATGGTCCTGATACGATTATTTATTTGGAACGTGTTTATGAAGGGCTATTTCGTCCTGTAACTGTTAACTGCACCAAAGCACTGATAATTGTCATGGGCAATTTGGATGAGGCATACCAGATGAGCAGTAATTACAATCCAGATATGTCGGCTGATGAATTCCATCGTCAATCATTGCAAATAAATATTACTCATATTAAGAAAGTTTTGCGAAAGCGATTTCGGAATGAGCAAATAGCCAGATTGGGAAATATTCATATTATTTATCCTGCATTAAATGAAGCATCCTTTCGGAAAATAATTCAAATGGAATTAAATAAAATTCGAAATAATTATGTGAAAAAACTGGAACTCAATTTTATTTTCGACGATAGTATTGAGGAAATTCTATACAGAGAGGGTGTTTATCCAAGCCAAGGAACACGTCCTTTATTTAGTACCATTTACCAAGTTATCAATGCACATATATCTCGCATAGAATTGTTTAGACAAGAACATTGCCCAGAAAGTAAAACGGTTCATGTTAAATACAATGAATCTGGTCTCCAGTTTTTATTTCACAAAAGAAAAAATATTGTGCACACGTTAACCATTCAGCCAACCTTGAATTTGGAAGGCCTTCGTAAGGAAAAGAAAGATGATATGCAGGCCTTGGTTGCAGTTCATGAGAGTGGACATGCAGCATTAATGATGTTATTATTTCATAAACTTCCCGATAATGTATTTTCGAATAGTTTGGATGGTGAAATGGATGGTTTTGTAATTAATAAACAAGATGAATCTACTATTTATTCAAGGGTTTGGTTAAAGAAGCAAGTCGCAGTATTTCTTGGCGGATTATGTGCTGAGCGCATTGTTTTTGGTGAATCTGGTTTAACATTAGGAAGTGAAAGCGATATAAAACAAGCAACCTCCTTGGTATTACATGCATTGAAAAGTGCTGGTTTTTCAGACGTTCCCGTTCGATTTGGAGTAGAATCGGTAGAGCATAATTACACCATAACCAGTTCTACATTGGAATTAGAAAAGCAGGCGCAAATAATTATCCAAGAGGCGGAACAATTGGCAATTGATTATTTAACTCGCAACAAACAATTTCTGATGCAACTTTCATTGCATTTAAGTGAATCACGAAATATCACTCAAGAAATTATGCGAGAATTGTTTCTAAAATATGTCTGCGAAGATCAGGTTGACATCTGGTTTGATATAAAATTGGATGAAAGTCAGTACAAGAAAAAGCTGCTTGATGCCTTAAATTCAATTGATATCATACAAATTAAAGATGATGGACACTCAGAATCTTTTATAAATTGGGAGAATAAATCAAATGTTGCGTAACCAAAATTCTGGATTATTAAATGAATGATTTGCTTGTTTGTTTTATTGCCTGTTGAATTACAAAGTATTAAATTCCATTTCTTGTTTTAGTATTTTATATTTGTTAAATACACTGCATCATGGCAAATTATAACCTAATTAAAAGGCAGCAACGCGTAATTGAGATTATTCGGAAACGAAAGCCCACATTAAAAGAAATCCTTGAAACGCTTGAATACGAGGGGATGGAAAATTGTTCGCTTCGAACTGCTCAACGAGACATTGAAGATATTCGCTATAAATACGATTTGAACATTCAATTCGATAATCGAACAAAAACGTATTGCATTGTAGATGATAGTAAAAGTAAAAACGATAAAATTTACGAACATATTGATCGAGTTGTTGTAAGTGAATCCATCGACAAGCAGCTATTTTCTGGGAAAGAAGGCAGAATCAATAAAGATTACATCATTTCAGATACTCCTTTGTTTATTGAAAATAATTCAGGAATTGAATTTTTTGATCGTTTGTTAAAATGCTGCATTGATAAGAAATGTATTGAAATTCTCTATAATCCGAAATTTCAGAAAGATCAAGAAATGCAATTCCGAGTGTATCCTTTGGCTTTGAAAGAATTTTCTTATCGATGGTATTTGATATGCCAAACAATGGAGAAAGACCGAATTTTCACTCTTGCATTGGATCGATTCGCACATTTAGAAATTCTAAAAACAACATTTAAGAATAAAAAAGTTGCTAAGCCGAGTAAACTTTATGAAGATGTTTTTGGCATTTCCATTCCAGAAGAAACTCCAGCACAGATTATTCGAATTAAAACAAGCAAGGAAAAGGCAGAATACCTCAAAACAATTCCATGGCATATCAGTCAGAAAATTATGGAGGAAACGAAAACCTTCGCCTTGTTCGAGTTTTACTTAAAACCCAATTACGAATTCAAACAACTGATATTGATGCAAGGTAGCGATGTGGAAGTAATCTCACCTGAAGTGCTTCGTGCTGAAATAAAGGAAAAGGTTATAGCGCTTTTTAAAATTTACAAAAAGGGGATAATTAAATCTTAGTATTTAAGGGATTCTTCATCATTTACCCACCAATATTTATCTCTCCAGAGATTCTCGATAATTTCAGGTTTATCAATAAATCGAACGTGCTTTTCTTCTTTCCAATCTGCTTGATATGCTTTTGAGTAGTCATTAAAGAAATAGTTGTTTTCTGTTGTCATTAAACTGAAACAAAATTGGATTTCTCGAATTTTATCCTTTTCAAAAGAAAGCGCTAATCCCGCTTTTGCATTATTAGCCATATCTAAAGGTACCCAAGGGAAGTATCCTTCATTAAATATCAATACCGCTTGTCCGGCGATGCAGAATAAGCAAATGTCAGTGGTATAAGAGATTTCAGCTTTGCCAGCAATCTGGCTAAAACGAATGGAAAGCCAATTAATGAATGTCTGTTTATCACAGTCCATTGGCACCTCATCTCTATTTTTAAAAGGACGAGGAACATTGAATACGCCATCATCAGCAAGCATTTCCGAAATTGCAAGAATATCCATTTGGCAGAATGCATCAGCAAAACGAATATGTGCTTTTGTTGGTGTTGAATCTGATTTATCTTTTCTGTTTAGCGAACAATGTGAGTTGCTCTCTTTTTTAATGTTTTGAGGAATGATAATATTACTATCCATTGCTTATTTATTAGGAAACATATTTATTATTCGATCTATAAGGTAGTTTTATTTTCAGTATCACTTAAAAGCAAGATAAAATAAAATGGTGTAAATTAATATGGGAAGTGAAACACAAATCCAAACGGATGATTTAATATAAGTGCTTCCAAATCGATTGAGGTAATTTAAGAAAATGACGGACTTGAAAAACAGCCAATCTGAATATTTTCTAAAATCTCTGCATCCAGCATAAAACCCGATGCAGAAAATGAATCCTGCTAGTTTGAAATAGTTTATATTTAAAATACTGTCAAGCAAAATCATCCATGTAAATGGGATGATAAAATAATAAAGCAGCACGTTGATTTCATTATAACTAAATCCGGTTAACCTTGATAGGGTTCTCAATGCTTGAGCAACGATATTAAAAACTACACTTGTTGAATTCATTTGTTGATTTTATAAATGTGCGGGGAATTAAAAACAAGATAAACAGTCTAACACTATAAAATCTGCAGGCAATTAAAAATCAATTAACCATATAATTTTGAAGATATTCTAGGATGTATATTAAATTTTTCTCCATCCCAGTTTGCAAGAGCACCAATTTGTCTGTAGGCGCAACCTTGAAGCCAAACAGCACCAACGATGTCCTCTATCAAATCTTCGATATAAACCGTTTCATTCAACTTTATATCGGACGGGACTAAATATGCCGCATAGGGAAAATCGAACCGATAGGGATAATATTGGGTCCAATGTACAATTAATTTATAAGGCGATTCTTCTGAATGATCTCGAAAAATTGATTCTCTAGAATCTGTTATAAC
>CAXNNF010000128.1:0-4717 GCA_964203455.1 Bacteroidia bacterium | reverse complement strand
GTTGTTTATGGCGAAGAGTTGCCAGCAGGAACATATTTTTACATCATACAAATTGAAGGAGAAGCCGAACCACGTAAAGACTACTTGACATTATGGAGATAACATTATTCAAAAAACCAGCTGCGTTTCTATTATTCATACTTCTAACTACATCTGTTTTTGCGCAGCAAGATCCGATGTATAGCATGTATATGTTTAATCCCGTGTCCATAAATCCTGCTTATACTGGATCGACGGAGCAAATGCAAATTGTAGGAGTGTTCCGTAAACAATGGTTAAGCATACCGGGAACACCTCAAACATCGACCTTAACGTTTCATTCTCCTTTAAAAAATGAGAAAATGGGATTAGGTTTTAGTTTTATTAATGACCGTCTTGGTGAAATGCAAACTACTGGATTTCAGGGAACCTATGCGTATATGTTAAAATTGAAAAAGACAACGCTTTCTTTTGGTTTGCAAGTAGGTATAAGAAATTTCAACGTTAATCTAACGAATGTTCAATTTGCACAAGCGGGTGATCCAAATCCGGTCGACGTTGCTTTCTCGAACAATAGTTCTGCTTGGAGTTTTAATTATGGGGCTGGGATTTTTTGGTATGGTAAGAAATGGTTTGCATCATTCAGTATTCCCCATTTCATAAACAATGTATTAAATGATCAACAAATTTTAAATCCAACTGATTTTGCTCGCTTGAGAACACATTACAATTTATATGGAGGATATGTTTTTAATTTGAATGATGACTTTAAAATTAAACCATCATTGATGATTAAAAACGTAACGGGTGCACCTATCCAATTTGATATTAATTCGAATGTATATTGGAGAGATACGTACGGTCTTGGCTTAAGCTATAGAACGAATAGTGCCGTTGTTGTTCTTGCAGAAGCAAAAGTTAACAAGAATTTCCGTGTAGGTTATGCGTTTGATTTAAACACGAATGGACTATCTCGCAATGCAGGTAGTTCACACGAGTTGATGATTCGCTATGACTTTCAAACCAGCAAAAACAAAGAGTTTACTGAACGCGATTTTTAAAATCGGGAATCTGTAAATCGCATTTTGTTTTTTGATAACGTTCAATTTGAACAATTAATTTTATATTAAAGATGCAGCGTTCATAAAATATTTATGAAAAACGCATCGGTTCTTGTCTCGATTGCAAAATTGCCTATTTTCGCAACTTACAATTAAGCATGGTATCCATCGCATTCCTTATTCTTGCAGCATTAACAATTGGCTCTGCGCTGATGGTGGTATTCTCTAAGAATCCTATTTACAGTGTGCTTTGGCTGGTAATCTGTTTCTTTTCTATTACTGGACATTACATCTTACTTGATGCAGGATTTTTGGGCATTGTCAACTTGATTGTATATGCTGGAGCCATCATGGTACTTTTCCTTTTTGTGATAATGCTCCTCAATCTAAATAAAGAAACGGAGCCGCATAAACCCTTAATTTTAAAATTAGCTGCTGTCCTTTCTGCGTGTTTGCTGATGATTATTTTGGCTGCTTCTCTGAAAGAATACGATACTCGTCCGGCAGCTCAATTATCAGAGGGATTCGGAACAGCCAAAAGTATTGGAAAAGTGTTATTCAAGGATTTCTTACTCCCATTCGAAGTTTCATCTATATTGTTTATTTCAGCAATGGTGGGAGCTGTAATACTTGGTAAAAAACACGTTAACGACTAATTATGGAAGAACTACAACTTTCCTTCCGTGAAATTGGAATCCAGCATTACCTCTTTTTAAGCGCGATTCTATTTTCTATTGGCGTTTTAGGTGTTTTACTTCGCCGAAATTTTATCATCATTTTTATGTCCATTGAGCTCATGTTGAATGCAGTAAACGTTCTTTTAGCAGCGTTTTCTCGTTTTCATGGAGATCAATCGGGGCAGGTATTTGTTTTTTTCATTATGGTTGTTGCTGCAGCAGAAGTCGCTGTTGGATTGGGAATACTCGTCATGATTTACCGAAACATCCGATCTACGGACATCAATGCGTTGAAAAACTTGAAATGGTAATAACATCGGAAACGCAATCATAAATGGAAAATTTCGCTTGGTTGATCCCTGCCCTTCCGCTGTTCGGCTTTCTGTTCAGCATCTTTCTTGGAAATAAACTTCCGAAGAATGTCGTTGCATCTGTTGCTTCTTTAGCTGTTTTGCTTCCATTCATTTTAACAATTTCAATATTCATCCCTTTCATCTCAGCTGTTGATGCTGAACCCATCCGAATTTTACTCGGTGAATGGATTCACATTGGAAAATTATCGGTGAACTACAGTTTCCAATTGGATCAACTTTCACTGATGATGATGTTGGTTATTACAGGTGTTGGATTTTTAATTCATGTATACTCTGCAGGTTACATGCACGACGATCCTGGTTTTAGTCGCTTCTTTGCTTACCTCAACCTCTTCATTTTCTTCATGTTGATTTTGGTAATGGGAAGCAATTACATCATGCTTTTCATTGGTTGGGAAGGAGTTGGACTTTGCTCGTATTTGTTGATTGGTTTCTGGTATAAAAACCCTGAATACAACAAAGCGGCAAACAAAGCTTTTATCATGAACCGCATTGGAGATTTGGGTTTATTACTCGGTATCTTCTTGCTTTATCTTCGTTTCTCCTCATTCGAATACAACCGCATTTCTATGGAAGCATTGGAATTAGCCACTGGCGATCCAATTATTCGTAACGCTACCATTTTGTTATTCATAGGTGCCATCGGAAAATCGGCTCAGCTTCCTTTATTTACTTGGCTTCCCGATGCCATGGCGGGACCAACTCCAGTTTCTGCATTGATACATGCGGCAACCATGGTTACTGCTGGTATTTACTTGATTATTCGTAGTAATGTGTTGTTTTCCTTGGCGCCGTTTACACAAGAAATAATCATGATTGTTGGACTTTGCACTGCGCTGTTTGCAGCTAGCATTGGTCTCAAACAAAACGACATCAAAAAAGTACTCGCCTACTCTACCGTTTCTCAGTTAGGTTATATGTTTTTCGCATTGGGACTAGGTGCTTATTCGGCAGCTTATTTTCATCTTTTTACCCATGCATTTTTTAAAGCATTGCTTTTCCTTGGATCAGGTTCGGTTATTCATGCAATGAGTGGCGAACAAGATATTCGTAAAATGGGCGGCTTAAAAAAGGCATTGCCAATAACCCATGCAACCTTCCTAATTGGTACCATTGCCATTGCAGGAATTCCTCCATTGGCGGGTTTCTTTTCCAAAGATCAGATTTTAGCTTCCGCATTTGCTCACAATCCTATTCTTTGGATTTTAGGTGTTGCCGGAGCTTTAATGACGGCATTTTACATGTTCCGTTTGTATTACCTCACCTTCTTTGGAAGTTTTAGAGGAACTCACGAGCAAGAACATCATTTGCATGAGTCTCCAATGACCATGACCATTCCCTTAATTGTATTGGCGGTTTGTTCAATTGTTGCGGGTTTTGTGAATATTCCTGAAGTGCTTGGTGGCAATCATTGGCTCGATCGTTTCTTTGAACCAATCTTGGCAGGATCCAATCTGATTATGGAAGAATTTCCACACAATCATCTTTCGCATACCTTAGAAATGATTTTGATGGCGGCTTCTGTTTCTGCTGTTTTGGTCGTAATTGCATACGCTTGGATTCGCTATAAAAAGAACGGGCATTTGCCGGCAAACGAAGGTGAATCCATTTCGTCTATTGAAAAACTTCTTGCCAATAAATATTACATCGACGAGTTGTATGATACACTTGTTTCTAAGCCCGTACTTTCCGCATCAAAAGGGATCTTCCGTTTTGTTGAAGCCAATTTTATTGATCGGATTGTAAATGGAGTTGGACAAGTGGTTGTACTTGGTTCCCGAACTGCCCGTTTTCTTCAAACTGGTAATGTTGGATTTTACATTTTCGCTATGATAATCGGTATATTGGTTATTCTGGCGGCTAACATTATTCTAAACTGAGTATGATAACAGCTGCTCTCATCGCATTTCCGTTTTTCGCTGCACTTCTGTTGTTCTTGCTTCCGGCATCAATGGCTAAAAAAGGGGCGCTTGCCATTACATTACTTCAAGCCGTTTTTACCGCTTACGTTATTTTTCTATTCGATATTAACGAGCATCGAAGCTTGCTTTCAAACATGCAGTTTATTCTCTCTGAAAATTGGATTCACTCTATGGGAATTCGCTTTTTTGTTGGACTGGATGGGCTTAGTATGTTGATGGTAATTCTAACCAACTTTCTGTTGCCCTTTATTGTGTTAACAACTTGGAATAAAGAATTCAAGAATCCGCGTTTGTTTTATTTCTTGATGCTGATGATGCAAAGCGCCTTGGTGGGTGTTTTTGTTTCCTTGGATGCTTTTCTCTATTACATTTTCTGGGAATTGGCATTGATTCCTATTTACTTCATTGTGTTGATTTGGGGTGGTGAAAATCGAGTGAAGATTACATTTAAGTTTTTCATCTACACCTTGTTGGGATCGTTGCTTATGTTGGCTGCTATCATCTGGTTATACCTTCAAACAAGCGATTACACCTTTGGGATCGATTCGTTTTATGCACTTCGTTTAGATCCAACAGCACAACGCTGGGTTTTCTGGGCATTTTTCTTGGCTTACGCTATTAAAATACCACTATTGCCTTTCCATTCTTGGCAGCCCGACACGTATACCACAGCGCCCAACGCTGGATCTATGTTACTTTCGGGG
>CAXNNF010000127.1:0-4720 GCA_964203455.1 Bacteroidia bacterium | reverse complement strand
CTTCTCAATTTAAAGCAGATATCTGCTTGGGTTCGGCAACTCCATCCATCGAAAGCTATTACAATGCGCAGTCTGGAAAAATAAAAATTGGTGAAATTGCAGGAGCGTTTTGGGGGTTCAGTGCTCCCCGAAATCATCATCAACGACCTCCGCGCCGACACAAAACGTCGTCGAATGAAAGGCGTTTTTTCTCCCGCCTTGATTGAAGAGATGGAAGAAAGTCTGAAAAAGAAACGTCAGATTATCCTTTTTCAAAACCGGCGCGGATTTGCTCCCATGATCGAATGTCATAGTTGTAATCATGTGCCGCATTGCGTTCAGTGCGATATTTCTCTGACTTACCACAAAGCCATTCACCAACTTAGATGTCATTATTGCGGGTACAGTATGAATGTGCCTTCGCAGTGTGCCCAATGCTCCTCAACCGATGTGAGAATGAAGGGTTTTGGAACGGAGAAGATTGAGGAAGAATTGTCGGAAATCCTTCCTGATGTTACTGCAGCCCGCATGGATCTCGACACTACCCGATCTAAATACGCGTATCATAAACTCATCGAAGATTTTGAACAACAGCGCATTCAGGTTTTGATTGGAACACAGATGGTTACCAAAGGACTCGATTTCGATTTGGTCGATCTAGTGGCTGTTTTAAGTGCCGATTCCATGCTAAATTATCCCGATTTCAGAGCGTTTGAACGCAGCTTTCAATTATTCTCCCAAGTGGCAGGTAGAGCAGGAAGACGTGAAATTCAAGGCCGGGTAATTATTCAAACTTGGAAACCCGATCATCCTGTGTTGATTCATGTCCAGAATCACGATTATGAAACATTTTATTCCGAAGAAATTGAAGAACGAAAACGTTTCTTTTATCCACCATTTTCGCGCATCATTCATATCACATTGAAGCACGAAACCACCGATTTGTTGGATCAAGGAGCAGAGCAATTAGCCAATTTTCTCCGACAAACATTTCAATCGCGCATACTCGGACCCGAATATCCAGCGGTTGCTCGAGTGCGCAACTTGTTTCAAAAACGTATTCTCATGAAGATTGAACCGCAGGTTTCTTTAAAGAAAGTAAAAGCGGAACTCCAAAAACAAATTGAATACTTTTTCAAAGAATACCCACTCAAGAATTTCCGGTTGGTTTTTGATGTGGATCCGGTGAATTAGGGGAGATTTGTTCGGATAATCAGAATCTGTTATTCGACCTCTTGTGTCCATGCCTGAATAACGTTTACAACTTCAGCATCCGTAGACCTCTATCCCCCGGCCCCTTTCTCCTCAATGAGAAAGGGGAGAAGATTATGCTCAGACGAAGCAGAATTCCAAGTCCCTCGCCTGGAGGAGAGGGATTTAGGGTGAGGTCAACGTGATGACTAACTCTGATAAAATTTTACTTAAGCATCCTCGACCTCTATCCCCCAGACCAATGCCACTATGTGGTTTCTCCTCGTAGGGACTACAATGTGGCGGAATTAGATTTTATTAATCATCCTTTGACCTCACCCCCGTCCCCTCTCCGCAAGGAGAGGGGGGAGATTCTGCTTTTTTGTGTCTATCCTCTCCACATGTCAAATTTCAGTTAAAGTAGAATGTTCAAAAATCCCGAAAAGCAATTCCCCTCTCCGCCACGAAGTGGTCCCTATGGGAGAGAGGGGCTAGGGGTGAGGTCAACGTGTAATTCTTCCAAAAGAAATATTCAACCAAGCATCCTCGGACTTTTTTCCACAGACACATTCAACATAAAAAGATCCATTTTAATCCGAGAGCACCAATTTTCAAATCTTCAAATCATCAAATTTTCAAATAAATACATCAAAAACTAACATCCTTTTCCTACTTTCGTTCTCGAAATAATGCTCTTTTAGATTAAATCCAATTCCCGCCTTGTGAAAAAATTCTCCTTTCTAATTGCTTCTTTGCTATTTGCATTGTGTGTTCAAGCTCAAGCTCCACAAAAATTCTCATACCAAACGGTTGTTCGGAATGCGAGTAATCAGTTGTTGGTAGGACAAACGGTGGGCATTAAGATTTCCATTTTGCAGGGAAGCGCAAACGGCAGCGCTGTTTATGCCGAAACTCATTCTCCCCAAACCAATGCAAACGGATTAGCAACCTTGGAAATAGGAGGAGGTTCTTTATTGAGTGGGAACTTTGCAAGCATCAATTGGGCAAATGGCCCTTTCTTCGTAAAAACCGAAACCGATCCCAATGGTGGGAATAATTACACCATAACTAATACATCGCAGTTGTTGAGTGTGCCGTATGCTTTGTATGCAGCAAAAGCACCTGACCACCAACAGTTAACCGTTTCATTAACAGGCGATACACTTTATTTACAAAATGGAGGTTTTGTAATTATACCGGGCATTAGTGCTGCGAATAATGGAAGTAGTAGCAACCCCTTAAACATCGAAACCGCCTTAATACCCGCTGGTACCTTTACTATGGGCAGCCCCACAACAGAGCCGCAACGAGGAGGCGATGAAGTACAGCACCAAGTAACCTTGAGCGCTTTCAGAATGAGCAAATACGAAACAAGCAACGCGCAATTTGCAGCATTTTTAAATGCAAAGAATATTGGCAGCAATGGCTTGTATGCTTTGGGTGCATACCCAACACAAGGTTTGATTTATGAAAATGCTACCTATGGCTTAACCTGGACAGGATCACAATGGCAACCTGTTGCAGGAAAAGAAAACTTCCCAGTGGTAAATGTTACCTGGTACGGAGCAACCGAATTTGCGACATATGCAGGTGGGCGTTTACCAACTGAAGCCGAGTGGGAATATGCCTGCCGCGGCAACACAATTACAGCATTTAGCTCGGGTGCTTGTTTAAAAAATACTCAGGCAAATTACAATTGGAATTATCCACTTACCGGTTGCAGCAATACAAGCACCGCATCCCCTAACCAAACGCAAGCCATAAATAGCTACAGCCCCAATGCATTCGGTTTGTATAATATGCATGGCAATGTGTGGGAATGGTGTGCCGACTGGTATGGAACGTATGCTACAACAGCACAAACAACTCCTCCAGGCGCCTCTGCCGGTACGGCCCGCGTTATTCGTGGCGGCGGCTGGAACGGCTAGGCTCAGGATTGCCGTTCAGCCAATCGCGACAGCAACAACCCGAGCGGCGGCAACGGTTTCGGGTTTCGCTTGTCTTTCGCCCCGTAGTTCATTGTAAGGTCATTGAGCTAAAAAACAGGTAAGCAGGCATTCGTTTGCAGCAGCCTGCAGTGCCGGGCCTGGAGCGGAGCGCAAGGCCAAGGCGCAAAGAGCTGTAGCACTCGAATTTTTTGTTTCGTACTGAAAATTTTTTTCAGTTAGCATTTTGGGTTTTTGTATCCTTGGGGATTAATCCCCAGGTTATCCCTAAGTTGTTTACATTTGGAACATGAAGAAATACATTCTCTGTGCTCTGCTCTTTTTCTCAATAAAGTCTTTTTCACAGATTCCACATCCAATTAATGGGGTTCAAGACGAACGACATGTGTGTTATGCTTTAACCCAAGTCACCATTCACGTGAATGCCGATGAGGTAATAAAAAATGCCACAATCTTGGTTCAGAATGGAATCATTACAAACGTCGGTTCACAAATCGCAATTCCTCAAGGGGCCGTTGTTTTTCCTCAAAATGGGAAACATCTCTATCCTGCTTTCATCGATTTATGGTCGGGATACGGATTGCCATCGCCCGAAGGGAGAAAAAGAAGATACGACGAAAAAACCGACCGCGACGATGCCGGCCCTTTTGCATGGAATATGGCCATTCATCCCGAATACGAAGCGGTGAATAATTTCAGTGTTAATGCATCGCAAGCTGCTGCTTTGAGAAAAGCAGGATTTGCCTCGGTTTTATCTCATCCTCAAGATGGCATAATGCGAGGAACAGGTGTATTGGTTAGCCTTGCTGATAAACTAGAACATCAGGTTATTCTAAATCCGAAACCGGCTTCGTTCTTTTCTTTCGATAAAGGCAGTTCATCGCAAGATTATCCATCGTCATTAATGGGAAGCATTGCATTATTGAGGCAGTCGTTTTATGATTCACGTTGGTATGCTCAAGGAGGAAAATTGCGTTATACCAATCAATCGTTACAAGCAATTACAGACCAAGAAAAACTGCCTGCTTTCTTTAGCTCTTCAAACTGGGAAGATGCTATGCGTGTAAATAAAATAGGAGTCGAGTTTGGTCGGAAGTTTATTGTATTTGGAACGGCAGATGCCTATCAGCGCGCTGATGAGATCAAAAAAGCTGGACTTCAACTTATTTTGCCTCTGCAATTGCCCGAAAGCTGGGATGTAAGCGACAGTTATGCAGTGAAACATATTCCACTTTCCGACATGTTACATTGGGAAGCAGCCGCCTGCAATGCCGCTGCCATGTTTAAAGCCGGTGTTCCGTTTGCATTTTCCTCGGCAGGTTTAAACGATATTGGGCTAACAACTGAAATGTTGCACAAGGCCGTGAAAGCCGGATTGCCCGCAAAAGAAGCGCTTCGGGCTTTGACATCAACTCCAGCAAAAATGATTGCCGCCGATAATCGTATTGGTCAAATCAAATCTGGAATGGAAGCTAGCTTCTTTCTCACAAACGATACGCTTTTTCATCCTGGAAATCGTATTGTTCAAACCTGGGTTCAAGGCATACCTTACGACAATGAGCCATACCAAACAACCGATATTCGTGGTAAATGGAATGTGCTTG